>NZ_FR895047.1:0-674 GCF_000434655.1 Clostridium sp. CAG:43
TGGCGTTGAGCATATTGTTAATACCTTTTTCCGTTTCTGCAAGCTGCTTTTTCAAAAGAGGCAGATCGGTGCTTTCTTTCTTCTGCAACTACATCAGCGTATCAATCAGTCGTTCCATGACTTCATCATTCATAATTGCTTTCATACAGTAATTGAGCGTACATATAAATTAGAGGAGACCGAGGCAGTGATGCAGGAACAGATCCGGGTGGCAAACCATCGGATCGCAGATTTGGAAAAGCAGATGGAGGGATAAGGTATGCAGATTAAAGATTATGTAAAGCCGGAATTACTTGTGGTAGCAGTAGTGCTGTACTTTATTGGGATGTGGCTGAAGCAGAGCGAGACAGTGAAAGACAAATACATCCCACTCATTAATGGGCTGATTGGCGTTGCGATTTGTGCCATCTATGTGTTCGCCACCTGTGCCTGCGGTAGTGGTCAGGATATCGCGCTGGCGGTTTTCACGGCACTTACACAGGGCGTCCTTGTGGCGGGATTGTCTACGTATGTAAACCAGATTTTTAAGCAGTCAGGAAAAGAAGAGTAGAAGAAGGTGATCCGACTATCTCCCGCGGCGGTTCGGGGCATGGCTGCCGTTGCGGCATCGCAACAATAGGGGAAAATCGACGAAAGCCGATAGTAGGAATAAAAACCCCCAAGGAGTCGCGATC
>NZ_FR895047.1:721-5931 GCF_000434655.1 Clostridium sp. CAG:43
TGTGATGGACAACTACTATCTCTTAGCCTATCGGCATTATAGCATATGCGAAAATTCTTTGCAAGATACCCCGGAAAACAAAATGTCATATTTTTCATATCATAAAGAAAAGAGGACAAATCTATGAGAGATATCACATTATGTCATCCACGTCTCCAGCGCATTGCGTCCGCCTGGATCAAAGCCTGTGCGACCGAGGGTATCACAGTAGACATCGGAGAGACACTGCGGACGGTGGCGGAGCAGGACGCTCTGTACGCGCAAGGACGTACCAAGCCTGGCAACATTGTAACCAATGCCAAAGGCAGTAGCTATAGCAGTCAGCATCAGTGGGGGATTGCCTTTGATTTTTATCTTAAGATGGATGTGGACGGCGATGGCAGCGTGTCAGACGATGCCTACAATGACAGCACAGGTATGTTTAAAAAGGCCGCAGAGCTGGCAAAAGCTTTAGGACTTGCCTGGGGCGGAGACTGGCGTAGCATCGTAGACAAGCCACATCTTTATCTGCCGGACTGGGGCAGCGCCACCAACATTCTTAAACAGCGTTACGGCACCTTTGAGGCGTTTAAAAAGACCTGGCCTAAAATGGATGTAGCGCCAGTCAAAGCCGACAGCGATGCCGGAGCGGCGGATCTCAAGGACATCAAGAGCGGCGCACACGGCTTGAGCGTCACTGCATCCTCGCTCATCATCCGGACAGCTCCGGCAGGTGCTGACTCTGGCAAGCGGTACAGTAAGGATCAGCAGGTGCAGCCGATCCGGAAGTGTTTTGTCAGCGGAGCACCGTGGATCCAGACTGCGGACGGCTGGGTGTCTGGCAAGTATCTTACTGGCTGGGTGTGCCAGGACGGGCGCTGGTGGTATCTGCTGAGTGGGTACACCTACCGGCACGATGCAGTCTGCCAGATTGACGGACAGGCGTATGCGTTTGATTCGGATGGCTGGATGATTACCGCAGATCGGATAGCAGAGGACGGACATATACGATAAAATATGATGAAAAACACAATATAAGCGCATGATAAGGGGCTGTCATTCCTTGAAAATAAAGGAAAAACAGCCCTTTTTTCGTGTGATATTTCGTGTGATATTTCCCCAGAAAAAGGGGGTCTTTATACTGAAATATGCTTTCGTGGTAGATGCTCCAAAAACACCGGAAACCCTTGTAAATAAAGGAAAAATCCAGCATTTACAAGGGTTTCCGCATCCATCAAAAAAGCAGATAACGGGAATCGAACCCGCCTTTCCAGCTTGGGAAGCTAGCGTTCTACCGATGAACCATATCTGCAAATATATATTAAGTATACTGTTTTTTCTGAAAAAGTCAAGAAATTTATCTTGCCAAAAAGGGAGGAAAGTTACTGTACACGGGTAGGCACTTTTGGGACCGAAAGAGACAAATATATTCAAAACACCCACAAAATGCGCTCTTAACACAATTTATATTTCAAAAACTCGCAGAAGGTGTTATAATAATTCCGTATGGTTAGGGCGCGGTTTTCAGGCACCCTTTTTCCGTCATAGGAAAGTGTTAAGGCACATTTTTTATTTTGTATATAAAATAGAGATTTTCTGTATCGGTATGGCGGATAAACAGAAAATAACGGAGGAAACTATGGATATAATCATTATCGGATGCGGCAAGGTTGGTACGACGCTGGCGGAGCAGCTTGTCCGGGAGGATTACAATGTGGTGATGATCGATACGTCTGCGGAGCGAATGCAGCGGGTGTCAGATGATATCGATGCGATCAAGCTGGTGGGAAATGGTGCCAGCATTTCCATGCAGATCGAGGCAGGTGTGCAGACGGCGGACATGCTGATTGCCGTGACAGGGTCGGATGAGATGAACCTTCTCTGCTGCCTGATTGCGAGAAAAGTGGGGCATTGCCACACGATTGCGCGTGTGCGGAATCCGATTTACAGCAACGAGCTTACCTTTATCAAGCAGCAGCTGGGAATTTCCATGATTATCAACCCGGAATATGCGGCGGCGACGGAGATTTCGAGAATTCTGCGCTTCCCGTCAGCGATCAAGATCGATCCATTTGCCAAGGGAAAGGTAGAGCTTCTGAAATTTAAGGTAAAACCGGAGTTTAAGCTGGACGGGCTTTCGGTCATGGATATTGACAGCCAATTCCGCTGCGATGTCCTGATAGGCGGTGTTGAGCGCGGCGATGAGGTGGCGATCCCGGATGGTAAATTTGTGATTAAAAACGGGGATATGGTGTCGATTATCGCCTCCCCGGCAAATTCGGCAGAATTTTTCCGCAAGATCGGCATCCAGACAAACCAGGTCAGAAATACGATGATTGTTGGAGGCGGTACGATTGCTTATTATCTGGCGAAACTTTTGGCGGCGATGAAGATCCGGGTTAAAATTGTGGAGAAAGATAAAGCGCGCTGCGAGGTTCTGACAGAGCTTCTGGACGATGCGTTGATCCTCAACGGCGACGGAACGGATCGGCAGCTTCTTCTGGAAGAGGGGCTGATGACGGCGGAGGCATTTGTCACCCTGACGAATATGGATGAGGAAAATGTCTTCCTTGCGCTGTATGCGAAGGAAAATTCCAGCGCGAAGCTGGTGACGAAGGTTAACCGGATCGCCTTTGACGAGCTGATCAGCAAGCTGGACCTAGGAAGTCTGATTTATCCGAAATACATCACGGCGGACTACATTTTACAGTATGTGCGCGCGATGCAGAATACGATCGGCAGCAATGTGGAGACGTTGTATCATATTCTCGACGGTCGGGCGGAGGCACTGGAGTTTGTGATCCGCGAGGAGTCGGAAGTGACGGGCATTCCGCTGATGAATTTGAATCTCAAGAGCAACCTGCTGATCGGATGCATCAACCGCGGCGGCAATATCAAGATCGCGCGTGGACAGGACTGCATCCAGCAGGGCGATACAGTGATTGTCCTGACGAGCCAGAAAGGTCTGCGGGATATCCGTGACATCCTGAGAAAGTAGGCGGCATAGATGAATTATTCGATTGTATTTTATATCATAGGCTGGATCCTGAATTTTGAGGCGGCTTTTATGGCGCTTCCGACGGCAGTGGCACTGATTTACCGTGAGTCGGAGGTATGGTGCTTTCTGGCAACGATGGCAGTATGCCTGATGGTTGGTATGCTTCTGGTACGCCGAAAACCGAAAAATCAGATCTTTTATGTGGCGGAGAGCTTTGTGGCGGTTTCTCTAAGCTGGGTTTTACTCAGTGTGATGGGAGCAGCGCCGTTTGTATTAAGCGGCTATATTCCGAATCCGATCGACGCCCTGTTTGAGACGGTATCGGGCTTTACGACGACCGGTGCAAGTATTCTGAGCAGTGTGGAGCAGCTGCCGAACTGCTTATTATTCTGGCGGAGTTTTACGCACTGGATTGGCGGTATGGGAGTTCTGGTATTCCTTCTGAGTATCCTGCCGATGGTGGGCGGTTCCCATATGAATTTGATGAAGGCGGAGAGCCCAGGACCGATCGTGAGCCGTCTCGTTCCGAAGGTCCAGATGACGGCGAAGCTGTTATACCAGATTTACCTGGGAATGACGATCCTCGAGGCTGTGATTCTGATTCTTGGGAAAATGCCGATTTTCGACGCGATCACGATCACGGTCGGAACAGCAGGTACGGGTGGTTTTGCAATCCGGAATGATAGTCTGGCGAGCTACACGGCATTTCAGAAAAATGTCGTGACGGTGTTTATGATTCTGTTCGGAGTGAATTTTAACTTTTACTTCTTCCTGCTGATGCGAAAAATAGGACAGGCCTTTAAAATGCAGGAGGTGCGGGCATATTTTCTAATCATTGCATCGGCGGTTGGCATCATTACAGTCAATACGGTATCACTCTGCGGCAATGCACTGCAGGCATTCCAGGATGCGGCATTCCAGGTCGGTTCGGTTATCACGACGACCGGTTACGCCACGGTGGATTTTGATAAATGGCCGCAGCTTTCAAGAACGATTATGGTACTTTTGATGTTTATCGGCGCCTGCGCGGGCAGTACAGGCGGCGGTATCAAGGTGTCGCGCGTCTTGATTCTGCTTAAATCGGTAAAAAAGGAACTGAAGCAGTACCTGCATCCGAGTGTAGTGGAGAAGATCAAAATGGATGGAAAGATCGTAGAGCATGAGGTTGTGCGCTCGACGAATGTGTTTATGGTTGCGTATGTGCTCATTTTTGCGGTATCTGTTCTATTGATTTCTCTGGATGAATACGATCTGGTGACGAATTTTACGGCGGTTACGGCTACGTTTAATAATATCGGACCGGGTCTGGCACTGGTCGGACCGACCGGAAACTTTGGGTTTTTCAGTAATTTCTCAAAAGTGGTTTTAATCTTTGATATGCTGGCAGGACGTCTGGAGATATTTCCGCTACTTCTGCTGTTTTCAAGGGAAACCTGGAAACGGTTCTAGAGGAGGAGAATACGGATGGATATACTGTTCTTTTTGACGGGGTGTCTGGGACTGGCAGAGACAATTGATTTGTTCTGCGGCAAAGATTTCCTGATTTTTATATCGGATTCGATCGATCCGAAGAAATATAACCTGAAAAAGGTGTATGCGGTTGAAAAATGGCTGTTTGCGATTGATACGCTGTCGCTGTTTGGCATGGCGTTTCATCTGGGCGGCGGTACGGGCGATCTGGTGCTGGCGGCAGTTGTGCTGGTGACACTGTTCGCACATGTGTATGTGTTTAAGAGCCGGAACTTCCGGGTGTAAGTAGATAAAAGTGGGCGTGATGTGTCTGGCATGCGCCCATTTTTGCTGCCATGATGCAGAGAAAATGGCTGGTGGCTTGTTTTGGGACAGATGCTTGAAACGGCTGACAGTGTGGCTTCCGGGGAAGTGGGACACACTTTGCGTTGACAGGCATATGATATAGTATCAATGAAAAATGAAAAGGAGATTATCATATGTGTTGGTCTTGGGGTAATGGTTGTGGACATTGCGGAGGATGCGGCGGCTGCGGAAACAATGGATGGGGCTGGAATAGCTGTGGAAATAACGGAAGAAATTCCTATCGGAGAGGTTTCAACGATGGTTATGCCATTGGCTACCGGGATGGCTACGATGCAGGAAGAGACAGCCAGTCTGGCTGCGGCTGCAGTAATAATGGCGGCTGTGGCTGCGGAAATTAGAGATGGAGATTCAGCTTGCATGGGGTGTGAACTGAGAGGAAGAAAGCCGGGCGGTGAGA
>NZ_FR895048.1:0-16526 GCF_000434655.1 Clostridium sp. CAG:43
ACCTACTCCCTTTCCAGGGGAGCCCCTTCAACCTCTTGGGTACTTCTGCAGGTTGATTTTCATATCTTATGAAATTAATAACCAATTAATAACCGTTCTTGAAACGGAGAGAGTGGGATTCGAACCCACGCGCCCTTGCGGACAAACGGTTTTCAAGACCGCCTCGTTATGACCGCTTCGATATCTCTCCAAAAATGTGCTTAACCATTATATAATGGATATTCATTTTTGTCAAGGACTTTTTCACTTTCTTTTTGAAAGTTTTCACAATCACCTGTGCGTCTTGACTCTTTAATTTTTGTTTCCGCTTTCTCAGCGGCAACAGAATATATTCTATCACTATTAAAGTATAAAGTCAACTGTTTTTTTGACTTTATTTATATTTTTTCGACAATCGAAAAAAAAGAGGACGAAAGACCCAAAAGTCCCTCATCCTCTTGATTCTATAACGTCTTCTGATTAGCCAATCAGCTTACCTACGTTCAGCTTAACGCCCGGGCCCATGGTAGAAGTCATGGTTACACTCTTTAAGTAAGCGCCCTTTAAGGTAGCTGGTTTTGCCTTCAGGATAGCGTCAATAAGCGTCTGGAAGTTGTCCGCTAACTGCTCCTCTGTGAAGGAAGCTTTACCTACTGGCACGTGGATAATGTTAGTCTTATCAAGTCTGTACTCGATCTTACCGGCTTTGATATCATTGATAGCTTTGGTTACATCCATAGTAACAGTACCAGCCTTCGGGTTCGGCATTAAGCCCTTCGGTCCAAGTACACGACCAAGACGTCCTACAACGCCCATCATGTCCGGAGTAGCTACTACTACGTCGAAGTCTAACCATCCCTCGTTCTGGATCTTCGGGATCAGCTCCTCAGCGCCTACGAAATCTGCGCCTGCAGCCTGAGCCTCTTCTGCCTTCGGTCCCTTAGCAAATACAAGGATACGAACGGTCTTACCAGTTCCGTGCGGCAGTACAACTGCACCACGGATCTGCTGATCAGCATGACGGCCGTCACAACCAGTTCTGATATGAAGTTCTACGGTTTCATCGAATTTAGCACCTGCAGCCTTCTTCACGATGGAGATGGCATCTGCAGCTTCATAAAGGCTTGCGCGATCTACTAATTTAGCAGCCTCTACGTATCTTTTTCCTCTTTTCATTATAAAAAACCTCCTAGTGGTATTGTCGGGGAATTCCCTCCCACGTTACTGATAAACATCCCGAAAATTACTCGGCAACTGTGATACCCATACTTCTTGCTGTACCAGCAATCATGCTCATAGCAGCTTCAAGGCTTGCTGCATTTAAGTCAGGCATCTTTAATTCTGCGATCTTCTGCAGATCCTCTTTCGAGATGCTAGCTACCTTAGTCTTGTTCGGTGTAGCGGAACCGGATTTAATCTTGCAAGCTTTCTTTAACAAAACGGCAGCCGGCGGAGTCTTTGTGATGAAGCTGAAGCTTCTGTCAGCATATACAGTAATAACAACCGGGATGATCATATCGCCCTGGTCTGCTGTCTTAGCGTTGAACTCTTTCGTGAACTGTACGATGTTTACACCGTGCTGTCCAAGAGCCGGACCTACTGGCGGAGCTGGTGTAGCCTTTCCAGCAGGAATCTGTAATTTAATATATCCTGTAACTTTCTTTGCCATTGTTGGCACCTCCTATAAATTGTGGTAATTGCGGGGATTTCCCTCCCACAGGCTCATAAATGAACCTCTTTACATCATCTTCTTGATCTCTGTGAAGTTCAGTTCAACCGGTGTCTCACGGCCAAACAGTTCTACACGAATCGTCAGGGTCTGTCTTTCCTCGTTGATGGACTCGATAACACCAACGGTATCTTTCCATGCCCCTGTCGTTACAACAACCGTGTCGCCGACCTCAAAGTCAACAACAACGCCGGTTTCCTTAAATCCGAGACCGGCCATCTCCTCTTCCGTCAAAGGAACCGGTTTGGAGCCCGGACCAACAAACCCGGTCACTCCGCGGGTGTTGCGTACTACGTACCAAGTATCATCATTCATAACCATATTGATCAGTACGTATCCGGGAAACATCTTCTTGGCAACCTGTTTATTGGCTCCATTCTTGACTTCGATAACTTCCTGCATCGGCACGGAAACCTCTAAGATCTGATCCTGAAGGTTCCGGTTCTCGATCGTCTTTTCGATGTCAACCTTTACTTTGTTTTCATAGCCGGAATAAGTATGCACTACATACCAATTTGCTTCTGCCATATTTCTCACCTTTGCCTTTACATAACGAAGTGCAGTCCAAACACGATTGCCGTGTCAAGAGCCGCAATGATAAGTCCCAGCGCAACGGAAACGGCGATGACCGCTCCAGTCTGCTTCGTAACTGTCTCTTTGTCAGGCCAGATGATCCTTTTGTACTCAGCTTTTAAACCTTTCCAGAAACTCTTTTTAGGAGCTTTTTTGGTATTTTCTGTATCACCCATTTTTGTCCTCCAAAGCGCTCAGGCAGATGCCCGATCGCGCAGAACCAACCAGTTACTCTTACTTCGTCTCTTTGTGTAACGTGTGTGTCTTACAGAATCTGCAGTACTTTTTGGTTTCCATTCTGTCCGGATGAGTTTTCTTATCCTTGGTCATGTTGTAATTGCGCTGCTTGCATTCTGTGCATGCCAGTGTAATTCTTGTACGCACAACTTCCACCTCCATTTTTCTTAGTATGCGATCTTTCCACTCTCCAACCGGAAATCCAGTTTTTGAGCATAAAAAAAAGACCTATGTTCTTCCATTCGCCCGTCTACTATATCATAAAAGAAGCGGCGCGTCAAGCAATAACTTGCCGACATTCGCCGCCTCTTTTATATTATAGATATCGTTTTCACTCAGTGCAGGCTGGAACCAGATTCTGCCCGCGCCTCGTATTTCACATTATCAGGACTTACAATGATGCTATAAAACAATCAGAAAGGTTTATTCATCCACTTTCTCCTCGTTTACAGCGTCTGTCTTTTCTTCCACATTTTCATGGCTGTCTGTGGTATCCGGCTCCGCCTTTTCAGGCTCATCGGTTTCTTCCTCATCTGCCGCCTGGCTTCCGATAAAATGCGCCATTTTTCCAATCTTACCCATATGGCTTGTATCCACGCGGGTGATCTCCGGCTCACCAGCTTCCACAACATCATCCTCAAGCGCGGCGTTCTGATGCAGGGCGCCGCCCTCCTGATTCTCCGCATTTTCCGGATTTTTTGTCACGGATGGATATTCTTCCGGGTTTTCCTTGGCATCCGCAAGCTTTTCATTCATGAATGTCTCAAACTGCTTTTGCTCTTCCTCGCTGGAAAATGCCGACTTGGCGATAAACTGCCAGGTTTTCTCGTTCGTCTCAAGCAGATACATCCGCTCAATCTCAACCATCTGCTCAATGTCGCTGTAGCTGTAAGTCTTGGTCATCTCCTGTGCCGCAACCGTCATGGTCAGTGTCTTCTCATCCAGTGTCAGATGTACAACTGGGAAATTGCCCGTCTTTTCCAAATTTTTAAGTCCGCTCCGTTTCCAGATCATCCGCTCCTGGTTCTGGTTTGAAATCATGTAAAACATGCCGATGCCGACCAGCACCGCTATCACGATGGACGGTACAAGAAGAACCAGATTGCCCTTTGCCTGCATCACATTTTTTCCCAGAAAGAGAGCTAAAAATGCGACATATAAGAGTGCCGACACCATCTTCATTTTCTTGGACTCATGCTTAAGCACGTTCCAGTGAATCCAGTTTTTATAATCTTCCTTTTCCAGGCGATATTCAAATTCCTGCATTCTTTTTACTCCTTTTCTTTCTTACTTGAAATCTCCCCCCGCATTTCTTCCGTCTCCTGAACCTTTTTTTGCCTCTCCCGCAAACTTTTAGATTCAAATGCTTTCTACTATTCTTTTCATCCAGAAATGCCGGAGTATTTCCACTTATAAGGCTTCCCTCTGCCTATCTTCTCTATCATATCCCACTTTAGCGTCCTTGTCCAATACAAACGGCAAAAAAACAGACTTTTTCGATCCCCGCAGACAGAAGCGCCCGGGTACACGCTTCCGCCGTGCTTCCGGTCGTATAAATATCATCCACGAGAAGCACGTTTTGCACACCACTTGCCCGGATTGCCTCCGCATCTGCCTGAAACGCCTGCTGTAAATTCCGGAGCCGTTCATCTGGATTCAGCTCTTTCAGGGGTTCTGTATTTCGTATCCGATATAAAAATTCCGGGCACACCGGCATTTCCAGCCGCTCGCCCATCCGCTTTGCCAGAACCTCCGCCTGATTGAAACCGCGTTTCCGTTTCCGCGCCGGGTGGACCGGAACGGGAACCAGGCCGTCAAACTGCCACTCCTCCCGATTTTCATACTGCCTCAGCTTTTCCGCTGCAGCTTCGGCATAAAAATCGAGATATTCCCTCTTATTTTTATATTTAACCGCTGCCATCGAACGCGCAGCTTCCTCCGTATAGTTAAAGAGTGCCATCCCACGTGCAAATGACCGGCGGTGTTTCACACAGTCTGGACAATATTCGATTTCTTCACTCCAAACTTCTTTTCCACATTTCTGACAAACCGGCGATTTGACAGGCGAAAGCCTCAAAAGACACGAAGGACAGATAAGCCTGCCCTTCGGCGTCACGATCTCCCCGCAGACCGGGCAGCGCCTTGGATATAGCGCATCCAGAGCGGCGCGGGGGAATTGATTCCATTTTATATTTTTTATCACAATGTCTCCATAATTTCTTCAATGCGGTCGCGCAGTCCCGAATAGCGCTTCTGTTCCATCGCATTGTCCACCATCTGCTGAAACACATACGGGACACCGACCAGGCAGACACAGGCTCTTGCCCTTGTAACCGCCGTGTAAATCAGATTCCGCGTCATCAGCATCTGCGGTCCGCTCCAGACCGGAATCACAACCGCCGGATACTCGCTTCCCTGCGACTTGTGGATCGTGATCGCATATGCCAATTCCAGCTCCTCCAGCTGCTTGAAGCTGTACTCGACACGTTTTCCCTCATCATACTCCACGGTTACCAGCTCCGCAAAGGTATTGATCTCGCGGATGCGCCCAAGATCCCCGTTGAACACGCCGGCTCCCTTGTCCACCGGGATGCCGCTGCGGTTGTAGGAAGTCCACTCAATCTGGTAATTGTTCTTGATCTGCATGACCTTGTCGCCCACACGAAACGTCGTCTCGCCATACTCTTTTTCCGCCTTTTCTGCCGATGGCGGATTTAAAAATTCCTGCAAAATGGAATTTAACCGTATCGATCCCAGCACTCCCTTCCGCATCGGCGTCATGACCTGTACCTCAAACAAATCGGCATGGACGTAATTCGGCAGTTTTTCACGTACCAGCGTGATCATTGCATTGATGATCGCATTCGGATCATCACGCTTTATAAAGAGGAAATCCCTGCTTGACTTTCCGATCGGAATGCGCTCTCCGGCATTGATGCGGTGGGCGTTGACGATAATATCGCTCTGCGCCGCCTGCCGGAAAATCCGGGTTAGCTTTACCACATGGAAACACTCTGACTCGATGATATCACGCAGGACATTGCCCGGTCCGACGCTCGGAAGCTGATCCACATCACCCACCAGAATCAGACGTGTGCCGACATTGACTGCCCGGAGCAGCGAATGCATCAGATTGATATCCACCATCGACATTTCATCGATAATGATGACATCAGCTTCCAGCGGATTGTCCTCGTTCCGCTCAAAATGCATCGAAGTCGTCCGGCTCTTCTCATCCTCCTCTGGCATTCCCGTCAGCTCTAACAGGCGGTGAATCGTCTTCGCCTCATAGCCTGTCGCCTCGGTCATCCTTTTTGCTGCGCGTCCGGTCGGGGCTGCCAGCAGGATATCCATGTCGCCCTTTTCAAAATACCGGATGATCGTGTTGATCGTCGTCGTTTTTCCGGTACCCGGACCTCCCGTGATTACCAAAAGTCCGCAGTTGACCGCCTCAATCACCGCGCGGATCTGCAGTTCATCCAGCTCGATCTGTTCCTCTTTCTGGATGACTGCCAGACTTTTCCGAATCTGTTCTTCCGATTCGGAACCAGTGATGTTTAAGTCGTGCAGCATGCGGGCGGTGTTTAGCTCGGTATAATAGTAGTGTGATGCATAAACGGCGCGTTCCGGGGCGTTTGCTATATTTGATACATTTGATGCATTCGGTTCACCCAAAACATCTGGCTGCGGCTGCATCTGCCCCGACACTGCCGATTCCGCCTGAACGAAAACATCCATTTCTGCTGTTTTCTGCTGTTTCCTCTCCCGGATCACCAGCCGTTTATCCATCTGCATATCCATCAGATGCTTGTCAATCTCGGAAATCTCAACCTGTAGAAGCTTTGCCGCCCGATCCGCCAGCTCGTCCTCCGGCAGGTATGTGTGCCCGTTCGCCGTCGCCTGATAGAGTGTATACAGGATGCCGCTCTTGATGCGGAAATCCGAATCTGCCACGATTCCTATCTTCGCCGCGATCTCGTCTGCCATCTTAAAACCGACGCCCGGAATATCGTCCGCCAGCTTATACGGATTGTTCTGGAGAATCGTGTACATTGCCGGACCGTATTCCTGATAGATTTTAACCGCCAGATTGATGGAAATGCCATAATTTTGCAGAAACATCATCGCCTGACGCATATCGCGCTTTTCCTCGACCTGTTCACCGATGGACATCGCCATTTTTTCACTGATTCCCTTGACCTCCGCGAGGCGTTCCGGCTCTTCTTCCATGATGCGGAATGTGTCCGCCTTAAATTTTTTAACAATCCTGGAAGCTAAAGCAGCCCCGACGCCTTTGATGGCGCCGGAGCCTAAATATCGTTCCATGGAAACAGTATCCTCAGGCGCTTTCAGCTCATAGCTTTCCACCGCCATCTGTTCCCCGTAAATCGGATGCTCGGTCATACGCCCGCTCGCCTCGATCATCTCGCCCTCTGCGATGTAGGAAAAAGTGCCAACCAGCACATATTCCTCCCCGTCGTCCAAGCCGCTGATAGAGAGAACTGTATAGCCATTGTCCTCATTGCGGTATTTTATTTTTTCAATATATCCTTTAACTGCTGCCATATTTTTATGCTATCCGTCTTCCGGCGGTTCTCTTTAATCGTAGTTTTTCTTCTCACCGTGTGCGAACTCGATAAACTTACCAGTTCCGATCGCAACTGCGGTCAGCGGATCCTCTGCGATCATCGTGGAAATGCCAGTTTTCTCCTCGATCAGGGCATCCAGACCGCTTAACAGTGCGCCGCCGCCTGTCAGTACGATACCACGGTCAAAAATGTCGGCTGCCAATTCCGGCGGCGTCCGCTCGAGTACGTTGTGAACGGCATCTACGATCTGGAGTGCCGGCTCGCGCAGCGCTTCCAGCGTCTCGTCGGATGTGACAACGATAGTCTTCGGAAGTCCGGTAACCAGATTTCGTCCGCGCACTTCCATCGTGATTACTTCCGGACGGCGGTATGCCGCACCGATATTTATCTTGATCTCCTCAGCGGTTCTCTCACCGATCAAAAGATTGTGTTTCTTTCTCATGTAACGGACCAGTGCCTCGTCGAAGTCATCACCAGCCACTTTAATAGAAGTGCTGACTACGGTACCGCCCAGGGAAATAACGGCGATATCTGCCGTACCACCACCAATATCTACGATCATGTTGCCGCACGCCTTGGAAATATCGATACCAGCGCCGATCGCAGCTGCTACCGGCTCCTCGATGATCGAAACCTCGCGTGCGCCAGCCTGATACGTCGCATCCTCAACCGCCTTGCGCTCTACCTCGGTCGCACCGCTCGGGATGCAGACGCTGATACGCGGCTTGCGGAGTGTCTTCTTGCCGACTGCCTTGTTGATGAAATATTTCATCATCTTCTCTGTCACTGTATAATCTGAAATAACCCCCTGGCGCAACGGACGGACCGCTACGATATTGCCAGGGGTTCTGCCGATCATCAGGCGGGCTTCCTCGCCGATCGCCATGATCTTATTCGTATCCCGATCGATCGCCACTACGGACGGCTCTTTCAGTACGACGCCTTTTCCCTTGATATATACAAGGATGCTGGCTGTACCCAGATCGATACCAATATCATTGGACATCAACATAGTTGTTTTCCTCCTGCTCTGAATATGCACTCTTGAGTACATAAATCTATGAGTTTCATTGTATTTTATCTTCTTTATTTCAGCTTTTTCGCTGCCATCCAGCCCGCGCATTGTTTTAGAGCGGACTATACCACTTACTATTATATACAACTTTCGATTCTTTTGAAAGAGGTTTTTATTTTTTTATGGACTTTATATTTTTTTTATGAAAGGGACATATTTTAGTCACAAGTTTCTCCTATAATACAGGTATGTTATCCGAAAGGGTAACAGGCCTTTGTTTCAAGTGTTACTTGAAATAAAAAAGCTTTTTCATACTCATACCGGACGATACAAATCGTCCGGCCCCCCTAAGCCAATTTCTTTTTTATATATACCTACCATTCCCAATTTAAGAAAAACAGGAACGCCGTCGGACTCTCAGCCGATGGCGTTCCTGTTTTTTGTCAGTGCCAGACACCTAAAAAAAAGGGCTCTATACTGAATGTTGGGGTACGCTCAAAAACATTTTTTTCTTATATTTTCAGACTCCACTCACTGCAGTCCCAGACCTTCGTTGCGAATCCCTCATAGAAATCCGGTTCATGGCAGATCAGAAGGATATTTCCTTTGTACGCCGCCAGCGCACGCTTTAACTCCTCCTTCGCCTCAACGTCCAGATGGTTCGTCGGCTCGTCGAGAAGCAGAAGGTTCGTCTCGCGGTTGATCAGCTTACACAGGCGCACTTTTGCCTGCTCGCCACCGCTGAGCACGCGCACCTGGCTCTCGATGTGCTGGGTCGTCAGACCGCATTTTGCCAGTGCGGAACGCACCTGGTACTGAGTGTAGGACGGAAATTCTTTCCAGATCTCATCGATGCAGGTCGTCGTATTGCCCGGCGCCATCTCCTGTTCGAAATAGCCGATGGAGAGATAATCGCCCAGCGTCACCTTGCCGGACACTGCTGGAATCAAACCTAAAATACTCTTTAAAAGCGTCGTCTTTCCAATTCCGTTGGCACCGACCATCGCAATCTTCTCGCCGCGCTCCATATAGAGGTTCAGCGGACGGGACAGCGGCTCGTCGTAACCGATCACCAGATCCTCCGTCTCAAAAATACATTTTCCGGAGGCTCTCGCCTCCAGGAAGTTGAACTCTGGCTTCGGTTTTTCCTTCGCCAGTTCGATCACATCCATTTTATCCAGCTTTTTCTGGCGGGACATCGCCATATTTCGCGTGGAAACACGCGCTTTATTACGTGCCACAAAATCCTGCAGCTGCGCGATCTCCTGCTGCTGACGCTTATACGCTGCCTCGAGCTGCGCTTTCTTCGCCTCGTGCACCTCGAGAAACTTGTCGTAATCGCCCACATAGCGGTCAAGCCGCTGATTTTCCATATGATAAATGATATTTACTACGCTATTTAAGAACGGAACATCGTGTGAAATCAGGATGAACGCATTTTCATATTCCTGCAAATACCGTTTCAGCCACTCGATGTGCTGCACATCCAGATAGTTCGTCGGCTCGTCCAGCAACAAGATATCTGGCTTTTCCAGAAGCAATTTCCCGAGCAGTACCTTCGTTCTCTGTCCGCCGCTCAAATCCGTTACATCGCGGTCCAGACCGATGTCGGTCAGCCCCAGCGCACGTCCGACTTCCTCCACCTTCGCATCGATGGAATAAAAATCGTGGTTCATCAGAAGATCCTGGATCGTTCCCAGCTCTTCCATCATCACGTTCATCTCATCCTCCGATGCCTCGCCCAGATGGTCGCAGATTTCATTCATCTGCACTTCCAGCTCAAACAGGAAGGAAAATGCGCTCTTCAAAACCTCGCGGATCGTCATGCCTTTTTCCAGCACCGTGTGCTGATCCAGATAGCCGACGCGCACCCGCTTTGACCACTCTACTTTTCCCTCGTCCGGCTGCATATGCCCGGTAATAATATTCATAAACGTCGATTTACCCTCGCCGTTCGCACCGATCAGACCGATGTGCTCACCCTTTAACAGGCGGAACGAAACATCCTGAAAAATCGCCCGATCACCAAAACCGTGGCTTAAATGTTCTACATTCAGTATACTCACGTGTGTACCTCTCCTATTTTTCTTTTTATTGTAAATTGTTTGTATTTGTTGAATTGTTCTTTGTTTTTCTGCAAATTTTATCCTGGAAAACAAATCCACTTCATATAAGATTTGCTTTCTGTACGTCTGCCTGCTGTCTGTGGCAAAGCCGACTTCGATTTATTGTACACGAAGCGTGCTTTTGTGGCAAGCGGAGATTTTGGAATTATCTTTTTTCAGCCAGATGCCTTGAACTTTTCTAGATTTATATAGTAAGATAAGAAACAACTTCATTTTAGATACGTTTTTCAACCAATGAGAAAATGACTTGATTTTCTAAAGGAGGTTTTATGTATACCTATACCTGGTACCAATGGCTAGCTTTTTTCTATGTATACTGCTTTTTAGGGTGGATTTTCGAATCGACTTATGTTTCCCTGAAACAGAAACGGCTCGTCAACCGCGGATTTCTGCGGCTTCCGATGCTGCCGCTCTACGGTTCCGGCGCGGTGATGATGCTCTGGGTGTCCCTGCCGGTGCGGGACAGCCTGCCGCTCGTCTATATTTCCGGTTTTATCGCCGCCACGGCGCTTGAATATGTCACCGGTGCCGTCATGGAACGCCTATTCAAGGTCCGCTACTGGGATTACAGCAGCCAGCCGTTCCAGCTGCACGGCTATATCTGCCTGAGTTCCTCGATCGCATGGGGATTTCTGACGATCCTTATGACCGATGTCATCCATGAGCCGATCGCCCGCACTGTGCTTGCGGTTCCTCCGGTTATCCTGCTCATCTGCGATTTCGTCATCAGCGTTCTTTTCACCGCCGATGCTTACGAATCCATCAAGGCAGCCCTGGCTCTGGGTCATACGCTGGAAGCTATGACGAAGCTCAAAGCCGATATCGAAGAGCTCCAGTCCAAGATCGAGCTGCTGCGTGAGGAAGCCATTGAGCGCGGCGCCCTGACCCGTGAAGAAACAGCCGAAAAACTGGCAGCCGCCCAGGCAGAAGCCGCCCGCAGACTTGCCGCCGTCCGCAGTGACGCCGAAGAACGCCTGGCAACCGCACGCGCCGAGACTGCCAGACAGCTGCAGGCGGCTGCCACCGAACACAAAGAGCGCCTGGCTGAGACCAAGGCACTCGCCGAAAAACGCCTGTCCGATGTTCGAGAAGAAACCACCTCCCGCATCGAAGCTGCCAAAGCAGGAAACGCAGAACGCATCGAAGCTGCCAAGCAGCGCGTCAACGAGCGCATTGCCGAAGTCCGCACCGAAGTCGATGCCCGCATCGCCTTCGACAACCGCCTCACCCGCCTGAGCACCCGGTTAGAAGAACTCAAACACCGCCGCCAGTCCCTGCGCCCGGCTAAAAAGCTCCATGCCTTCTACCGCCGCGGGCTGCTGAGAGGAAATCCTACTGCGGTTTCGTCAAAATTTGCAGCGGCGTTGAAAGAATTAAAAGAACATAATAGCACAAAAATAGGACCTTTCGCATGAACGAATGGTCCTATTTCTTTTAGGGACTTATTTCACATCTTCTTTTTATTTTTCTACAGCAGTCCATTGACAATCGCCATCACAGACTCGCCTACCTTCTCTGATTTCGCTGCCGCGTCTTCCAGGGAGGTACCTTTCACTCCGTAGTAGAACTTGATCTTCGGCTCGGTTCCAGACGGGCGGACGCAGAGCCATGCGTTGTCTTCCAGTTCGTAGTAGAGAACATTGGAGGATGGAAGTCCGGTCGGTTTTACCTCGCCGGTTGCCAGATCCTTGACGGTATCTGCCTTGTAATCGCGGACAGCCAGCACTTTATGTCCGGCGAAATCGGACGGTGTGTGGGCGCGGAAATATTCCATGATCTCCTGAATCTTTGCCAGTCCCTCAATGCCCTTTAAGCCGATGGACTTCACTTCATCTTTATAATAGCCGTATTTCTCGTACATCTCGACCATCGCATCCCACAGCGTCATGCCTTTTTCCTTGTAATAGGCAGCCGCCTCGCAGAGTGCTGCGGTCGCGGAAATGGCATCTTTATCGCGTGCGTATGTACCGATCAGACAGCCATAGCTCTCTTCCATGCCAAACAGATAGGTTCCTTTGCCTTCCTGCTCATTTTTGAGAACCTGTTTGCCGATCCACTTAAATCCGGTCAGAACCTCGATGAGCTCTGCGCCGTAATTCTTCGCAACTGCATCTACCAGATTCGTCGTAACGATGGATTTAACAACCTGTCCATCTGCCGGAATCTTGCCGTTTGCCTGTTTCTGGCTGAGCACATACTCGCAGAGCAGGGAGCCGGACATATTGCCGGTCAGCGGAATGTATTCGCCGGACTTGGTATCTTTGACATACACGCCCAGACGATCGGCATCCGGATCGGTTGCCAGAACGAGGTCTGCATTTTTCTCTTTTGCCAGAGCCAGTCCCAATTCAAATGCTTCCTTTGCCTCCGGGTTCGGATAGCTGACGGTCGGGAAATCGCCGTCTGGAAGCTCCTGCTGCGGAACCACATATACATGGGTAAATCCAAGCTCTTTCATCACACGGCGTGCCGGGATATTGCCCGTGCCGTGAAGCGGTGTATACACGATCGTGATCTGATCCTGCATGCGGTCAATCGCGCCCTGATTGACTACCTGTGCCTTGACCTGTGCAATATATTTGTCGTCGATCGCTGCACCGATGATCTCGTAGAGTCCTTTTGCCTTTGCCTCTTGTGCTCCCATCGTCTTAACGGTGGAAAGATCGGTGATCGCCATAACTTCCTCAGTCACGCCCTTGTCATGCGGCGGTGTAAACTGTGCGCCGTCCTCCCAGTAAACCTTGTAGCCGTTGTACTCCGGCGGGTTGTGGCTGGCGGTGATGTTGATGCCGGCGATGCAGCCGAGCTCGCGGACGGCAAAGGAAAGCTCCGGCGTCGGGCGCAGCGTCTCGAACCGGTACGCCTTGATGCCATTTGCCGCCAGTGTCAGCGCTGCTTCCTCGGCAAATTCCGGGGACATATGACGGGAGTCAAATGCGATCGCCACGCCTTTTGCCGCGCCGCCCTGCTTGATGATGTAATTTGCCAGTCCCTGGGTCGCACGGCGGACGGTGTAGATATTCATCCGGTTAATACCTGCACCGATGATGCCGCGCAGTCCTGCCGTACCAAACTCCAAATCCATATAGAAACGCTCTTTAATCTCATTTTCATCGCCCTCAATGGCGCGCAATTCCTCTTTCGTTGCCTCGTCAAAGTATGGATTTTCCAGCCATTCTTTGTAAATCGTCATGTAATCCTTCATGATTCACTTACCCCCTGCTTTCTTCTAGGATGACTTTCTTTTTCTCCATTATAGTATAATTATTCTGAAAAATAAAGAGAATTTCGGTTACTATTCTTTGTCTTTATTTTTTCTCTTTTCAAAGTTTCTCCATGATGTATCGAATACGCTTAACCAAAGAATTTATATGCATATGTAAATCAACATTTCTTATCGGATTGCCTCAAGAAAGAGGTTCCGCGCCGTCTGCTGTTCTTCCAGCTTCTGCAGTTTTTCAATGCTGCGGACTGGAATCCACGCCTTGCCTGCATTATAATAAAAATTTAACTGTTTCCAGTATTTTTCCGGATATAAAAACAGGTAATAGAGGTATGTCCGCTCCTGTGTATTCAACGGCAGAATACGATCATACGTCTCCAGCAGCCGCATCCCCAGACGCAAATCCCAGCCATGCTTTTCCAATATTTTGCGCGTAAAATGATACAGGTCTTCGACCTGGACGCCCCGGTGCATCCGGTTAAATTCAATCACCGCCATCTCATTTTCATCTGCCAATAAAATATGATGCTGGTTCAGATCCCCGTGACACAAATAGTTTTCCGGCTCGCCGTCCTGCTCGATCTGCGCTTTCAGCCCGCCTGCTGCTTCCTGCGCCTGCTCATAAAAGATGGCAAAGCTTCCGCTGACTGCCCTCTCAAAATCCGATTTACGCCGTTTTTTCCGGATATAATTCCGCGTACGGACAAGTTCCCGGTTGTGGCGCTCCATCTCCGCCACCGCCGGACGCGTGAGAATTGACCCCAGATTCCACGACTCATCGATCGCAATACCGCGCAGTGTCCGGTGCAGCTTCGCGATCTGCCCGACCGCCCGGACTACCTCCGCCTCGCTCTGCACACTGCACTCGCGCCCGGAAAACCATTCCTTCACAACACACCGCGTTCCATCCTCCGCCACCGACAAAAGCTCGCCCTCCCGGTTCCGCATATACTGATCGGTCCGGCATGTTTTCTGATTTTGCAGAACATTCATGATTTGTTCTTCAAATTCAAGACGTTTGACGGTCCCCTTATATTCCCGGAGGAGTTTTAACCCCTGACTCGTCTCGCAGATCCACGCGCCTCTTCCACGGCGCTTCGACTGCACTTCCAGTTCATACTGTTCCAGCACCTCGGTTGTTCTCTCGTTCACAACTTCCCCCTCCTGCCTCTATCCGGCTGCCCGCCTTTCCATTTCCCAAAAGAATGTGGACAGCACATTTTCACGCCGGGCCACAGCTGCTGACAGCTATGTCAATTGCAACATTCACATGATTATGCAAATATGCACATCAGACACCCAGCCTGCTACTCCTAACCTATGAGAGGGGGCTTACAAATATGCTTATGCATAAATATCGCAGATTTGAAACACAGTGCACAAACTATAACACACAATCGCCAATATGGAGTGATTACGAAATTCTGTTCATTGCCATCATTTTGACGGTATGTTACAATGATTCACGTTGAGATAAAAAAGCGGTCTGGCTATTTGTCCCAACAATCAGGCAAAAAATCAAATAATATATTTTACTGTAAATGAAAAGGAGGTCTCTCTTTGTCCATACAATCCGCTCATCGTTCCAACGATGAAAATACGCGCCCGCATTCAGGAGCAGCATCATCCCGTGAAGCTGATCTCGGCAGTGCGCCGATCGGGTCGCTTCTTTTTAAACTGGCGCTCCCGGCAATTGCCGCACAGATCATCAACGTTCTCTATAACATGGTTGACCGCATGTACATCGGCCATATCCCGGACATCGGTCCCAGCGCCCTGACCGGCGTCGGCGTCACAATGCCGATTATCATGTGCATTTCCGCTTTTGCCGCGCTCGCCGCCATGGGCGGTGCCCCGCAGGCGTCGATCCTGATGGGAAAAGGCGACAAGGCTTCCGCTGAAAAGGTACTCGGCAACTGTACCTTCATGCTGACCGTCATTTCGCTCGTCCTAACCGCCCTGTTTCTTGGCTTTGGGCGCCCGATCCTCCTGATGTTCGGCGCCAGTGAGAAGACGATTCTCTACGCCTGGAACTACATGAAAATCTACGTCTGCGGCACTTTCTTCGTCCAGATGGCGCTCGGACTCAATGCCTTTATCAACGCACAGGGTTATGCCAAAACCGGCATGATTACCGTTGCCATCGGCGCTCTCTGCAACATCATCCTCGATCCGATCTTTATCTTCGGACTGCATCTGGATGTGCGCGGCGCAGCACTTGCAACCATCCTTTCACAGGGTATTTCCTGTATCTGGATTCTGCGTTTTCTGACCGGAACGCATAGTACCCTGCGGATACGGCTCCGCAACCTGCGCCCGCAGAAGAAATTTATCCTGCCATGCCTGGCGCTCGGACTGGCGCCGTTTATCATGCAGTTTACAGAAAGTGCACTGTCCATCAGCTTTAACACCAGCCTGTTGAAATATGGCGGCGATACCGCGGTCGGCGCGATGACGATTCTTTCCAGCGTCATGCAGTTTTCCATGCTGCCGCTGCAGGGGCTCTCACAGGGCGCGCAGCCGATCATCAGCTTTAACTATGGAGCAAAAAATATCGACCGTGTGAAAAAAGCGTTTCACCTGCTTCTGCGCTCGGCAGCCTGCTATTCCACCTTGCTCTGGCTCTTATGTATGCTGGTTCCACAGATTTTTATTTCCATCTTTACCAGCGACGCAGATCTTGCCAGCTATACCATCTGGGCGCTCCGGATCTATATGGCAGCTTCCCTGCTCTTTGCCGTCCAGCTCGCCTGCCAGCAGACTTTTATTGCCCTTGGAAATGCGAAAACATCCGTCTTTCTGGCATTGCTCCGGAAAGTGCTGCTTTTGATTCCGCTGATCTTTATCCTGCCGCATTTCGTTTCAAATCCGGTATTCGGCGTGTTCGTGGCAGAACCGGTGGCAGACACGATTGCGGTGGCGACGACGGCGGCGCTGTTTTTCAGGGAGTATAAGAAATTGGGATAACTCTTTTAATCATCCTCTGATTGAAAATATTGTTGTTAAAAAAGCAAAAGGAAAAGAGACAAAATCGTTTGTCCGGCTTGTCCTGCCG
>NZ_FR895048.1:16547-22613 GCF_000434655.1 Clostridium sp. CAG:43
CCGGTTCCAAACGATTTTGCCTCTTTTCCCTTTTTATTTATTAATCTTCTTATGCTTTACTGGTTTCCGCATTCTGTGATTGTTTCAACACTTCCACCTCAGCCAGAAGCCGCTCTTTCTCGTTCCAAGCCGGATTCTCCAGCACCTTTTCAAAGAGAAGATGCAGCGTTTTTCCAAGCGCCGGTCCCGGCTGGATGCCTGCCTGAATCAGATCTTTTCCGGTTACCGCCAGAGTTTTAAGACGGATACAGTCACCGCGCTCCCGGATCTGCCTTGCAAGTGAGCGAACCATTTCCACCGCATCCATGCGCTCCGGCATCAGAACCTCCTGAAGGAGAAGCAGCCAGTCAAAGACCGTATCTTCCATCGCACTCATCGCATGGCGGACAGCGCTTTCCTCCGGTTCCATCTGCATGAATGCAAAACGACTCAGAATCTTCGCCTTATCGATCGTGTCGTTGTCCATCTTGAGTTCTCTCAGAACCCGGACACAAGTTTCCTCGCCCGACGGGGCAAGAAAATACGACCAGCGCAAGGCTTTTTCTGCTGGCAGATGTGCCGCAGCAGCAGAAATTTCCCCCGCCATGTCTGTCTCACATTCATGTTTCACGAACATGTGCCCCTGCTGCGCTACCGTTTCCGTTTTGATCGCATCCTTGTCAGCAGCTGGCACATCCTTCGAACATACTTTCTCTTCCAAACTCTGCTTTGCACAGCTTTTCTGCTTTTTCCACGCCGCAAATACCTCCGGAAATGTTTTTGAAATGTACGGTGCCAGTCCTGCCGCCTCCGTTTTCCAGATAAATTCCGGGCGGTCGGACAGGAGTGTTTTTGTCAACTCCACCTGCACCCGTTCCTTGCTCACATGGACAAGGGATGGCGCCAGCTCACAGAGCGCCTGCCAGGTCTTTTTCTCTATCGAAAATCCCAGCTGGGCCGAAAAGCGGACGGCACGCAGGATCCGGAGCGCATCTTCCGTAAACCGTTCTCCCGCATCCCCGACGCAGCGGATCCGGCGCGCTGCCAGATCCTCCGCCCCGCCGAAAATATCGACAATTCCCGTTTCGTGGCTGTATGCCATCGCATTGATCGTGAAATCACGCCGTCTCAAGTCCTCACGCAGTTCGGCAGTAAATACGACTTCCTTCGGGTGGCGTCCATCCTCATATTCACCGTCAATCCGGTAGGTGGTTATTTCATATCCGATATGATCACGCATGACCGTGACCGTACCGTGCTGAAGCCCGGTGTCGATCGTGTGACCGAACACCTGCTTCACCTCCTCCGGGTGCGCCGAAGTCGTGATATCCCAGTCACCGGGAATCCGCCCCAGGATCGCATCGCGGACACAGCCGCCGACTGCAAATGCCTCGTAACCATGTTCTCGCAGCTTTCCCAGGATTTCCTCGACCTGGACCGGCATTTCTATCCGTTTTGGAATCATATTAATATGCCTTACCCCAGTAAACCATCTTCGTTGCCGGCTTGCCGCAGCATACGCAGGTGTCAGCCAGATGTTCCTGATTGAACGGGATGCAGCGGGAGGTTACGCCGACTACTTCTTTCAGTTTATCCTCGCACTCCTGATTGCCACACCACATTGCCTTGATGAAGCCTGGCTTATTTTCTGCGATCTCCTTCATCTCATCCAGTGTTGTCGCTACATAAGTATGGGAATCTCTGTGCGCTTTTGCACGCTCAAACATATCGTGGTGAATCGTCTCCAGAAGCTCGCCAACCTTTGCTGCGATCTCATCCAGAGATACCGTAATCTTCTCATGCGTATCACGGCGAACCAGAACTGCCTGATTTTCAGCAATATCTCTCGGTCCGATCTCGACACGTACCGGAATACCGCGCATCTCGGACTCGCTGAACTTCCATCCCGGAGATTTGTCGGAATCATCCACTTTGACACGGAAGTTGGACAGAACCTCTTTTACCTCAAATGCCTTGTCCAGAACACCCTCTTTTGCCTGCTGAATCGGAACGATCATAACCTGGGTCGGAGCTACCTTCGGCGGCAGAACCAGACCATTATTGTCACCATGAACCATGATGATCGCGCCTACCATACGGGTTGTCATACCCCAGGAAGTCTGATGAACGTATTTTAATTTATTATCCTTATCCAGATACTGGATGTTAAATGCCTTTGCAAATCCATCGCCGAAGTTGTGGCTGGTGCCGGACTGCAGTGCCTTGCCATCGTGCATCAGGGACTCGATCGTGTAGGTTGCCTCTGCACCGGCAAATTTCTCCTTGTCGGTCTTGCGTCCGCGGATAACCGGAATTGCCAGGAAGTCCTCGCACAGATCCGCGTATACATTTAACATCATCTCGGTACGCTCCTGTGCTTCCTCAGCGGTTGCATGAGCGGTATGACCTTCCTGCCATAAGAACTCTCTGGAACGCAGGAACGGACGGGTGGTCTTTTCCCAACGCACAACCGAAGCCCACTGGTTGTAGTTTCTCGGCAGATCGCGGTAAGAATGTACGTCATGTGCATAAAAATCGCAGAACAGAGTCTCGGAAGTCGGACGTACACACATTCTCTCCTGTAACGGCTCTAAACCGCCCTGTGTCACCCACGCTACTTCCGGTGCGAAACCTTCTACGTGATCTTTCTCTTTTTCCAGAAGACTTTCCGGAATAAACATAGGCAGATATACGTTCTCTACGCCGGTTGCCTTAAAGCGCTTGTCCAGTTCATTGCGGATATTCTCCCAGATCGCATATCCGGCCGGTTTGATAATCATGCAGCCCTTTACACTGGAGTAATCAGAAAGCTCTGCTTTCTTTACGATGTCCGTATACCACTGGGCGAAATCTTCATCCATCGATGTGATGGCTTCTACCATTTTCTTTTCCTTTGCCATGTCATTTCTCCTTGTTAAAAACATTTTATTGAAATCCGGCTTGCCGGATTTTGGCGCCGAGGCACGGCTGCCATCACAGCCATATTTCCCTGCGCCGAGTGTACATTGTTGTTTTTTATTTCGTAGAAATAAAAAAGCCATCCGATCCCTGCTGATCGCTGCGATCAAAGGGACCGAATGGCTTAACTTCGGCGGTACCACCCTGCTTAACCAGAATTTCGTTCCGATTCTGGCTCACTTAACTTCCGTTAACGCCGGAAATACGTTGCATTTTCATGCACAGCTCCAGGGCCGGTTCAACTTTCAGGGACACAAAAGCCTCGCACCATACAGCTTTCTCTCTGAACGTGTGTCAAAGTTTACTATTTCCTCTCTTCGCCTGTTTTGCTTCTTATTGTTTGATGTTCTAAAATCAAACGCCGGATTTCTTTTACGGCATCCATCCACGGAATTAGCCGTGCAAATCCTGACAGTATTATGATTTTACGCCAATCGGGCGGGTTTGTCAAGGCTGGAACGTGCCCTTATATTGCTTGCGAACCAGAACACAAATCACCCATCATGCACACCTGAATCGACTTTCCCAATACTCTTTCTTTTTACTCGGTCGTCACTGACTCGGTTGCATCCGAGTAAAAAATCAACGTATATACCCCAAATCGCATCTTCCCTATTTTGACAAAATATCCTCCCGATACATCTCCGCCAGCGACCGCAGGATCTTCGCCGTCATCCCCCAGATGATTCCTTCCTCACGCCGGTAAAAGTAAACGTCGTAATGCCCGCGCCGCCAGTGATAATCGCGACCGCCTGGTACATCTTCAAATGGGAATGTCTCTTCCGGCACAGTCACAAGCTCCGTCTCGTAGCGCTCTGGTTCATGTTCCGCGAACCAGCGGAGCGGAACGGAAAAGGTGTGATCGACCTCCGCCTCGGAATATGACCAGCGGTAGCCCTGTAGCGCCCCTAAAAATGGAGAAATCTCCATCGCTCCAGGCGCTTCCAGCACATCTAGCGGCGCGATGACGCGGATCTGGCAGCGGTTTATCAAGAGTTCCTCCATCGTCTCACGGACCGCCGCCTGCTTCGGCGTCTCCCCCCGCTCAACGGCACCACCCGGAAAACAGATCTCGCCCGGCTGCGTTTTTAAGCTGCCCGCGCGCACCTCAAACACCACGTGGTACTCCCCGCCTTTCTGAATCAGCGGCACCAGCACCGCCGCCCGGCGGATTTTCTCTTTCTCCAGCCGCCCAGCTCTCCGGCTGCCCCAGATGCGACTCATCTGCGCCAGCTCGCCGCCCTGAGTCCCTTCTAAGAATGCCTCGACACACTGGTTAAATGCGTCGGGCTTTTCTGCCGCAATAAAATGAGTTCCCTCTAAAATCCGAAGTCTCGCATTTGGCAACGAACGCGCAATCCGGCGTGTGTGGCGTTCGCGGATCATGTCATCACTGCCCGCTATCACAAGGACGGGCATTTTCAGACGGCGGAGAAGTTCAGGGCGGATCCAGGGTTCATACAGCATTAAAGATAGAAGCTCTTTTTTGTGTATATTGGCATCCCAATCGTTTTCCCTTTTTCCATGAATTTTTTCTTTCTGACAGCTTCTTCTCTGTTGTTTATTCCGTCCTTCCTGTCCATTCTTTTTTTCGTTTTCTTTTGAAAACTGCTTTTCTGTCCGCATTTTCCCTGCTGCCATCTGCATTTTTTCTCTTACCTGCCCGATGCCGCTCTTCTGCAGCCAGAGTTTCCCCTCAACGCCCAGGTACTCCTGCGCCACATCCGCCAGCACGGACAGCCTCATGCCAAACGGATTCAGATTCGCTCCATTTAAAATCAGCCGATCCACATATCCCGGATATTTCAAGGCAAAAATCAGCGCAATGTTGCCGCCATCACTGAATCCCAGCAAAATGATGCGCCTGAGTCCCCGGCGGTCGAGAAATTCTTTCAGATCTTCGGCAAAACGTTCCAGTGTAAATGCCCCCTGGCCGCGCGGCGATCTGCCATGTCCGCGTGTGTCCACTGCAATCACATGGTATTTTGACTCGAAAAAGGACATCTGGTTTACAAAATAGGAGCTGTCCTCTCCATTTCCATGAAGCAGCACCATCGGCTGTCCGGTTCCTGACTCTTTTGTATATAAATTCACGTTTGTTCCTCCATATTAAATGATATACAAACTTATTTCAGCTTAACATCCAACTACCCTCCAGCAACTCTTTCTCTGCTGTTTTTCTGGAACTTTTTTTGCATTTTTAATTCCGTATCTATTATTATATACGATCCTCTTGTCTCCCGACAATTCTAAAAAATCCTTTCATCTCCTTAAATTCCCACATTTAAAAACAATTTCAGGTTGTCCATCCACCAATACTCCACTTTTTTCCTCTTCCCCCCTCTAAAAATACCTACCTATAAACAACCGTCCCTTCGTCCTCATCCCCATATTCCTCCACAAAATCCTTAATAATCAACAGCCCAATCGGCCCCAGCAAAAAACCGAACAGACCAAACAGCTGTAAGCCCACATAGATGGCCGCCAGCGTCTCCAGCGGCGACAGTCCCATTTTCTTTCCCATCAGATGCGCCTCCGTGAACTCTCGCAGGAAATAGCAAAGCAGATACAGTCCGAAGAGAATCAGTGCGTGTCCCCACTCCCGCTTAAATAATAGAAGGATACTCCACGGCACCAGCGCCGTCCCCGTGCCGAAGATCGGCAGGGCATCCAGAACACCGATTCCGATTCCGCCCAGAATATAATATGGATTTCCAATCAGCAGCAGTCCTAGCATCGAGAGCGAAGATGTCATCAGGAAAATAACTGACTGTGTTTTCAGCCACGCGCTTCCCGTCACCGCAAGCCGCCTGCCGAGCAGAAAAAATTCGCGGTGAAACATCGAGTCAAACCGCCTCCGGCGCAGCTCATCCATTTCCTGTAAGCTCAAAATCGAGGCAATGAAAAATAAAACAACCACAACAACCGCGCGCACGATCCTCGCCGCAGCCGGAACCGATTTTTGAAGGAGCTGCGGCAGCAGGATTTCCTTGACCTGTCCGCCGCCCTGCAAGCCTGTCCCGCGAAAGAGCTGTCCCAGTCTTCCCGCCGGTAAATGAAGAAACCGTTCTGCCGACTGTTCAAATTGCCCTCCCAGCAGTGACAGTTCCTCCATCCGTCCGGGAAGCT
>NZ_FR895048.1:22621-24487 GCF_000434655.1 Clostridium sp. CAG:43
TCCGGGAAGCTCTTCTAAAAAGCGTTCCAGCTCCTCCATGAAACGCCGTCCCCCTGCTGCCAGCAAAACAAACAGCAGTATACACAGCAAAATCAACTCCACGCCCCCGATCACACCAATAGGAATGCCGATGGTGCGCCCGCGGAAGGAGATTCGCAGCCTTTTTTCAAGAAATGCCGCAGACGGGCGGAGAAAGAGTGCCATCAGGTAAGCCGCCAGAAACGGGAACACAAGTGGCAGCAGATACCGGAAACTTAAGTACACGCCCGCCGTGACTGCTGCTGTGAGAAATGCTTTTTTCTGTTTTCTGCTGAATGCCATCTTCGTAATTCCCACCTTCCCAATTTTTCTTTCTTCCATACACGGTTATGTTTCCATTTTGCCGCATCCATTCAAACCATCTTATCCGTCCAAATAAACATCATTTCACTAAACGAAAAACCACAGGAAACCGGCGTCAGCTCTCGCTTCTTCCGGCTCCTGCGGTCTCTTTTGTAAGCCCTCTTTAGTCGCTCCGGGGCTTACCCATGGACTCCGCCCATTTATGATTCGTACTTCCTTTGTACACGCTTTAGTATGAGCGGGTTGGAGGAAAATATACATAATTTTGTGCGTATGAAAATCAAACAAATCTGCCAAGCCAGAGCACTCATGTTTTTCCGTCCTCTCCCACCAATGACAACTTGAAATTTGCGCATTACCCACACGCCTCCACTCTATTTTTAGATTATTTCTTTAAATTCTTACAGTTTTTTTACTTTTCATTCTTTGTTCTTGCATATCCTTATACAATATGTTAGTATTTGCGTACAAAACACATCATTATTTTTTATAGTAATTGTTCCAATTTCGACCATATAGACAGTAACTCAAAAAATAAATATTTTCATCATAGGCGCCCCCAAATTTAGCATTTTTAAATCAAAGGAGGTATCTACCATGACATATAGACGAAATTTCTTTTCATATTTTAATTTCTTAGGGATATCGTTTTGCATCTTTATTGCATGGGCTTCTTATTTCGGCTATAAGAGCTTAGTAATAAATGGGCTTTTGGCATTCTTTGTATTCTGTGTATTAAAATGTGTCATGTTTGCAAAATTTAAAAATGATATACTGGAAAACGATACTCCCTTCCTATTTAAACTTTCTAATCATGTGTTCGGAATCATGTTCATTATCATGGACCTCTTTATTTTTTATATAAGTCGTTGATTTCCGAACAGGGAGAATCTCATTGCGACAGATGCCACCAGATGCAGAAATCAGGTGCCATCCCAAATAAACATACATCAAAAGGAGAATCTAGTATGAAACTTGCAGTCACCTATGAAAATGGACAAATTTTTCAGCATTTTGGTCACACCGAACAGTTTAAGATCTATGAAGTGGCTGACGGAAAAATCGTCAGCGAAGAAGTGGTCGATACGAACGGCAGCGGTCACGGCGCTTTAGCTGGTTTTCTGATGCAGCACGGGGTCGAGGCGCTGATCTGCGGCGGCATCGGCGGCGGAGCGCAGGCAGCTCTGGCCGAGGTCGGCATCAAGCTCTACGGCGGCGTCAGCGGTGAGGCGGATGCGGCGGTCCATGCGCTGTTAGCCGAAAACCTCGGATTCAATCCAGATGTTCAGTGTAGTCACCATAACCAGAAACACGGGGATGGCGGTCACACCTGCGGCAGCCACGGCTGCGGAAACCATGGCTGTCACTGATAAAAATTTTCGCTTCTAAATTTTACTCACAAATAACTTCGCTTACAGAGTGAACTGCGGTTCTGTGGAAAATTCCATCCGTTCTCCTGTCACCGGGTGAAGGAACGACAAGCGAACCGCACACAGCGCCAGCGGCTCGCGGCGGGCACGTCCC
>NZ_FR895048.1:24665-24845 GCF_000434655.1 Clostridium sp. CAG:43
CTGATATTCCAATTCCGCCCGCTTCGCACCGGCAGCCGACTTATCCACAATCCGGCTGGTATTCGTTTTCCCGTCTTTCAACAGATAATCCACGTACTTACCCACATTATCCACAGGTTTTCCACATACCACAGCCTGATAGATTTTCTCCAGTTTTCCGTCCTGTACCTGACGGCTCAA
>NZ_FR895049.1:0-14275 GCF_000434655.1 Clostridium sp. CAG:43
AAGTGCCTACCCGTGAACAGTAACCATTTATCCTCTCCCAGAATCATTTATCCCGTCCTCCATCGATAAGTAAAAATTCTAAGAGCCAACTTTTAATACTTTTTATTATATACCATAATTATAAAAAAGCCGCTGCAAAACCTACCTCTCTAAACATAGATTCTGCAGGTTCGCAGCAGCTTTTATTTAATTCTTATTTACAATCACTCGATACGCCTTGCCGCAGCTGCCCGCTTCATGTGCAGCCACGCATTCCTCTTCCGAATCGGATTAGAACGGACGCTCTGCCGTCGGATCATCCAGGGATACGTAGAAGCTCTGGGTTCCTACCTGTACCGGATTCTCTTTGATGTTCTCCAGTTCCTCATACATATCGGAACCAAGGAAGTATTTCTTCGGCTCGTACGGTTTCTCGCCCTTTGCGATTGCATCCAGACCAGCTTTTACCTTCTCCGGAAGTGCCGGGATCTCATGGATACGTACGCCGCAGGCATTGTAGATACCATTCAGAACTGCACAGTGGCCAGATGCCTGGAATGCCTCAGAAGCACCTGAAGAACCGAACGGACCATCAGAGATAGCGCCATCGATATGAATCAGGTTGATATCATCCGGAACATCCTTGATGTAGGAAGTACCAGCGCCAAACATGTTCGCATGTTTCTTAACGTCTGCGTAGTCCTCTTTCAGGGCGAAGCCGATACCATGCATGATACCGCTGTATGCCTGACCGTTAACAGCATCGATATTACCGATACGTCCAACGAAGTCAACACAGGTGAATTTCAGAACGGTAGTCTTACCGGTCTTCGTATCAACCTCAACCTCTGCCAGGTTCAGGCAGTATGTGAATGCCGGAGTCGGGTCGCCGATACCGGTATTCGGATCCAGACGGCACAGACCCGGAGTTGTGTTGGTCTCGTAACGGCCAAGATACTTGGTCTCGATGCCTTCTGCTTTCATCTCATCATAGGTACGAAGTGTACCATCTTCTTTTCTCATAGCTGCCAGAAGCTTGTTAGCTGCGATGATGGTTGCATTACCATCCATGTACAGGGAACGGCTGGCACCAGCCATACCGGTATCCGGACAGGTCTTGGTATCATTCTGAATCAGCTGGATATCTTCTGGTGTCAGATGCATTTCTTTCAGAGCTTCCAGTGTTACTACCAGAGAACCGGTTGTAGCACCCTGGCCCATTGCATGCCATGTGTCATATTTGCGGATCTTGTTGCCCGGCATAAGCTCAAGAGCAACCTCAGCGCTGTCGCCGCCGCCCTCAGTAACGTTGAAGCCGCCCCATGCGATACCAACGCCTCTTCTCTTCTCCGGTGTGTCAGCTGCTTTCGCATCAGCCACTGCCTTCTCATAGATTGGACGCATGGTATCCATGATCTTCTCCATCGGATACTGCGGATATACATAGCTGTTGATATTTTTATCGCCTTCACGGCAGATATTCTTATAACGGAACTCGAACGGATCCATGCCCAGTTCTTCTGCCATCATATCCATCAGCGGCTCGCTGAGTGTATATGCCTGCGGAGAACCGTAGCTTCTGTAAGCAGTACCAAATGCATGGTTTACGTTGGCTACACGAACCAGACCTGCTACGTTCGGTACATTGTACGGGAAGAAGGTGAAACGTGCCGGTTTGGTCATAACGTCGTCACCGCCCCAGGAGTAAGCGCCGTGGTCCATACCGATATCAAACTCAGCAGCCAGGATCTTACCTTCGTTATCACATGCCAGACGGCCATTGGAGTATGCCGGGCAGCGTTTGCCGCTGAAGTGCTGATGCTCTTCATAGGACATGGACAGGGATACCGGCTCGCCGGTAACTACGGTACAAGCTGCACACAGTGCAATATCGCCTGCGTTGGTAGACCATCCAAAGCTTGCGCCGGTCGGGTTCATGATAATACGGTATTTATCCTTCGGTACACCAAGGCAGTTACCCAGACGTCCGATCGAGGAGTATACACACTGGGATTTACACTGAATGGTCAGCAGGCCATCATCGCCCCAGTAAGACTGAAGTACACAACCCTCGATGGAAAGATGCGGCTCACGGGATGAGGAGAAGCTTCCTTCTACTACATGCGGTGCTTTGTCGATTAAGTCTCTTACCTCTTCTGCATCTTCCAGACCTGCTCCCTTTAATACCGGCTGCTCGCAGAAGATGTTCGGAGTATCCTCATGGATACGGATAGCATCCGGCATAACTGCATCCAGATATGTCAGATACTCTGGCAGCTGCTCGTATTCCATCGTAACCTTAGCGGCTGCTGCACGAGCCTGACGATGTGTATGAGCTACTACCATAGCGATAACATCACCGTAACGATAGATCTTCTCATCCTGAAGAACTTTACGGGATGGTGTCATAACAGTACTTCTCTCATGGAACTGACCCTCAGCCATGATGTTGGTTCCGCCTGCTGCGATAAGATCTTTTGCTGTGATAACCTTAACAACGCCCGGCATCTTCTCAGCTTCCTCAGTATGGATAGCCAGAATCTTTGCATGATGGGTAACCTTCGGCTGAACGATAGCTGCATATAAAACGCCCTGCGGCATCTTAAGAGCCTGATCATCGCCGTAGTCGGTCAGACCACAAACTTTACCAAGTGCATCCTGACGAACAACCGGTTTTCCGTAGTAGTTGCCATCCTCCGGATTGTGGAACTTGATATCTTCGATGCTGCACTCGCCACGCATAACCTTAGCTGCAGCCATAACTGCATCTACAATCTGTTTGTATCCGGTACAACGGCATACGTTTCTTGTCTTCTGGAACCAGTCACGAACCTCTTCACGGGTCGGATCCGGGTTCTGCTCTAACAGAGCATATGCGGAAACGATGAAGCCCGGTACACAGAAACCACACTGTACAGCACCGCAGTTCATCCATGCAACCTGTAACGGATGCAGATGCTGCGGAGTACCGATACCCTCGATGGTGGTAATCTTGGAATACTCTTCTACCTGGCTGATTTTCTTGGTACAGGAACGGATTACCTGTCCGTTCAGAATGATGGAACATGAACCGCAGACACCAGTTCCACATCCAACCTTAACACCGGTCAGACCGATCCGGCGCAGAACATCTGACAGTTTATCATTTTCCGGATCGCACATAAACATACGATCCACACCGTTGATGTTCAACATCATTTTTCTTAATTTCATGCTGCTTTATCCTCCTTTTTTTATTCAAGTCGAACCACCGGATTCGACTGAGATAAATAGACCCCCGATGCTTCCGACTATCCTTCCGCATCGTACCTAATGCTATTCCTTAGTCATCCGCGTTTTCCAGCATCTCTGCCAGATCCGCCAGATCCACGCCATAGTCTTCCAGAAGTTCTCTGGCCTTGCGGTAGGTATTCTCTACCACCTGGGGACACCGAAGTGCCTTGTTGGCCATGTTATCTCCTAAAATCGAACGGCAATCACTTCCTCCATAGATTTCACCATAGTTTTCCTGAAACCAGTCTGCCAATTCCGGTATCATCTCGCTGTATGCCGCTTCCGGCTCAAAGAGCGCCATCATCATCGCCGCACCGGTCAGAGCTCCGCAGGTCAGCCCGCTTCTGACTCCCAGGCAAAGTGATGCAGATGCCTTCAGAAGGCTCGGGTTCTCCTCGCCCTTAAGGGTAAGTCCCAGTAATACAAGTGCCTGACTGCAGCAGCTTCCCGATAAAAGCAACTGGTTCAGTTTTTTAATATCCGGCTCCATCCGCACCTCCTGTTCTTAGAAACACAAAAAGAAAAGCGGCACCGCCTCTGAAAAGACAGTACCGCCTAACGTATCCGAGTTTGTATATACATCTGCACCTATATCTATCTGCCAGCACATATATACCCTATCTATACAAGAAGCCTGATAGCTTCCCGTATCCATCGATGTAAAGCGAATCTCTCTTTCTTTTCAAATGCGGAAGGCACTTCCATTTCCAGATGTACCCATTGGCCTGACTGCATACGGTTTCCCGCTTAGCAATTTCGGCTCGAAAAACAGATTGTTTCTATTTTGGTTTTGATACCTCTATGGTACTCTGCTTTTCATCGAAAGTCAATCTCATTTTTCATAATTTTGAAATTTTTTACATCGACAGGACACTTGTTCGCCCCTTATTTTACCTCAATACGGGATTTTCAACATGCTATTTTACCCTTGTAATATCTGTTTACTTACAGAATTTCAGCATAACTTCCGTTCAAATGTTGTATTATTTAAAGATTTGTATTCTTCCTTCCCACTATTTGATCGAGTATTTTTTAAAAAAATAACGCTCCACACACTTTCGTGATTTTTCATTTTCGTTTGTTTGACCATGAATTTTGTTCACTTTAATTTCATTTATATGAAATTTATATCTTTTTGATTCATAATCAAACATGAATATCTGTTATTTATCCGCTATAAATCCTCACATTTTTAAGTATCTTTTTTTCATTTTCTTTTTCTGTTTTAAATTTTATTCTGCAGACCATTATTTTTTGTTTCAGATAACGCAAGCATATTTAAGAACAGAATTCATGCACATACAGCTTCCGCATCGAAGATGTGATTTGCATAAATTTTTCTTATTTATAATCCGTACAAATCCTACTTTCTCCCCGCAAAATACGCCTGCAGGTTCTCCCCTACATGCTCCAGATGCCGCTCCATCTCCCGGCGCGCCAGTGCCCCGTCTCCGGCTTCAATCGCTGCCAGAAGGCTTTCGTGTTCATTTTCCCGGACTTCGTCAGAGCGGACTGCTGCCTGGTTGAAGCGCGCATAAGCGTCCTGGTCGGTCAGGATGAGCTTTAACATCCGCAAGATAGACGGGCTGCCTGAGAGATGCGCGATCTTCAGATGGAACGCCAGATCTTCCTCGCTTCCCGCCCTTCCATGGCGGATTGCATAGAGATAGTCTGCCTGCAGATCTTTTAATTTCTGAAGTTCCTTCGGCTCAATCCGCTCTGCACATGCCTCCGCCGCATATCCCTCCAGGAGTTTCCGCACCAAAAGAATATCCTCCAGCCCGCTTTCTGTCTCCATCGACGCCGCCTCGATAAGCTCATTCGCCGCCTTCATCTTCTCCCGGCGTGACCGTTCTTCTTCCAGAAAGCGTTCGCCCTGCGGCGTCAGGATCCGCCCCTTGTTCTGCACCTTGACAAGCAGCCTTGCTTTCTCCAGCTCCAGAAGCTCCCGCCCGATGCTGGCGGACGGAAGATGCAGGATCTGCGCCAGCTGGAGTGCTCCCGCCGGGGTGTTTAAGTCCTGCATGGCTGTCAGTATTTCAAAGCTGCTGTTTCGTTTTTTCCCTGCCATTTTTCCACCTCAATACTCTGTACTATTTCTATGATTGTATCATCATTTCCGATTCGTGTAAATCATCCCTTACTGTATCGTACGGAATTTTCAGTTCAGAAAATTCCTACCTGTGAACCGTTACAAGCAGGCTGCAGTTTGACAGCGAAAATGCCATAAAATAACAAAAAAAGCGAACCGCAGGGTACATTTTCTCACTCTGCGGTCCGCTTCGAATCTAAAATCATTTCAGATTTTGATCCATCTGTTTTTATTTATTACTTTTTATCTACATTGATGAACAGATAAGGAAGTCCTACGGAGTAGTACTGGATACCGCTTACATCCGGATTGGTCATAACGGCTACAGACTGTCCGTAAATCGGGAACAGAACACACTGATCTGCCAGCGTCTTCTCACAGCCAACTAAAGCTTCCCAACGAGCATCCTGGTCGAGTGCCAGATCGCCCTTCTTTGCGGACTGGATGGTTGCATCGTAGTCTGCATCGGAGAACTGGGAGTAGTTGGTGGAGCTGCCGGTTATCCACATATCCAGATCGGTCATCGGATCTGCGTAGTCCGGACCCCAGCGGGTAAGGCCGATATCATATTCACCTTTCTGCATGTATTCCAGACGGGCTTTCTTCGGAAGTACCTGAAGTTCGATAGTCAGACCCGGCAGGTTGTTCTGCCACTCGCTCTGTAAGAACTGTGCAACAGCCTGTGCAGAATCAGTATCTTCGCACATTAAAGTGAAGGATAAGGAATCTTTGCCAAGCTCGCTAAGGCCTGTCTTCCACAACTCTTTTGCTGCCTCTACATCGTAGGTCCAGCTGTCGTATGCGCTGCCTGCTGCCTCACGGAAATCTTCGCCCTTTTCGTTGGTTGCAAGACCCTGCGGTACGAAGTAATCCATCGGTGTGGAACCATCCTTCAGAACACGGGTTGTAATCGCTTCTTTGTCATACGATTTTGCCAGTGCCTTACGGATATTTACATTGTCAAGCCCCTCTTTCTTCATGTTCGGGGTCAGATACCAGTTGTAACCGTCACTTCTGGTGGAGAATCTCTGATCATCCTCATACTGCTCTACCAGGTTACCGCTTAAGGTTACAACGTCCAGATCGCCATTCTCAAAAGAAAGGGCTGCTGTCTGGCTGTCGGTAATGATCGAAAACTCAACACCGTCCAGTTTGACATCGGATGCACCGAAGAACTGATCATTCTTTACTAATTCTACCTTCATGGCAGACGGCTCATAGGAAGATACCTTGAACGGACCATCTGCTAACAGGGTATCTGCGGAAGTTGCAAAGTTGCCGCCGCAGCTCTCTACAAATTTCTGATTTAAAGGCAGGAAGCATGCGCCGGATGCCATCAGGTAATCAAAGATAGCACACGGGGAGCTTAAAGTTACGACTAATGTCTTATCGTCCGCTGCCTCTACACCCAGTTCCTCAACCGGTTTTTCACCTGTTGTTACCTCTTCTGCATTTGCAATGCAGGCGGTTGTGATAAAGAACTGGTAATCACTTGCAGTTGCCGGATCGGCTACTCGTCTCCATGCGTAAACGAAATCGTTTGCCGTTACCGGATCGCCGTTGGACCATTTTGCGTCGTCACGGATCTTGAAGGTCAGGGTCAGACCATCCTCGGACTTCTCCTCACTCTCCGCCACGCCGTAAACCGGAGCACCTGACTCATCCTTGGTCATCAGACCCATCATAAACTGGGAGATAACACCACTGGATGTGTAGTCGTTGGAAAGTGCCGGATCCAGGGAGTCTACCAGAGTGCTTGCCTGATAGCGAAGCACCTTGCCGCCCTCAGCCGAGCTGCCGCCCTCTTCGCTTCCAGATTCAGCCGCTGCTGTCTCTGTTGTCTGGGTTGAGCCGCCGCAGCCTGCCAAAAGTCCAGCAAACATGGCAGAAGCCAGCGTCCACGCCATTACTTTTCTTAGCTTCATAATACTTCCTCCTTTTTTGTTTTTTTAATAAAACCAAACCATTCCCGTTTCATGCCGCATTTCCTGGTCCCGGCTGTCTATCCTCAGTTGTCTGCTGGTTCGGCTCATCTATAAAATCACCCGCTAAACAGGTCATTTTATCACATTTATTATGGTTGATTTTGTGCCGGAATGCATCGGCTTTCTTTTAAATCTACACCCATTTTTCCAAATCTGCATCGGTTCCGCGCACAAAATGTGTGCCCTCAATCTGATGCATCGTACCTGCGCCGTAATCCAGACCGCTCGTCTTATAATCATAGTGCAGTGCAATCCGGCTGCGCTCTACCACCGGGTTCGGGTTCGGGATCGCCGAAATCAGGCTTCGGGTGTACGGATGTACCGGATGGGAGAAGATCTCCTCCGTCGTGCCCGTCTCCAGAAGGTAGCCCAGATGAAGAACGCCGATGCGGTCGGAAATATATTTAACCATCGAGAGGTCGTGGGCGATGAAGAGGTATGCAAGCCCCGTCTCGTCCTGGATGTCCTTCATCAGGTTGACAACCTGCGCCTGAATGGACATATCGAGCGCCGAGATACACTCATCGGCAATGATCAGCTTCGGGTTCATGACAAGCGCCCGGGCGATGCCGACACGCTGCCGCTGACCACCGGAAAACTGATGCGGGTACCGGTTTGCATGTTCCGGCGCCAGACCTACCTTGTGGAGGATGTCTGCCACCATCTCGGTCCGCTCTTTCTGGGAATGGTACCGGTGATGGATATCCAGCCCCTGTGCAATGATATCCGCTACTTTCTGGCGCGGATTTAAACATGCCATCGGATCCTGGAAAATCATCTGCATATCACTTCTGAGTCTCGCCTCTGTCTGGCGGCTCATTTTTCCGGAAATATCCATCCCGTCAAAGGTAATTTGTCCTGCGGTCGGATCGTAGAGGCGGATCAGTGCCCGCCCGATCGTCGTCTTTCCCGATCCAGATTCCCCCACAAGACCATAGGTCTCGCCCGGATTGATATAAAAGCTAACATCCTCAACCGCTTTTACGGTAAATTTCCGGCTGACCGGAAAGTATTGCTTGAGTCCTTTTACTTCCAGAAGGGGCTTTTTGTTTGTCTCTGTCACTGTACTCATGCGATTCCCCCCTCTTTCTTCATTCTCTCAATTCGATCCCGAAGCTCCGGCGGCATATCGACCTTCGGCGCCTTCGGATGCAGCAGCCATGTCGCGGCGCTGTGTGTCTCCGATATCTTGAACATCGGCGGCTCCAGACGACTGTCAATGTTTAACGCATATTTATTCCGCGGTGCAAACGCATCGCCCGTTACCTTGTGAAGCAGGTTTGGCGGGCTGCCCGGGATTGTGTAAAGACGTTCGTCGTCCGTTCCCAGATCTGGCATCGCGGAGAGAAGTCCCCATGTGTACGGGTGGCGCGGATCGTAGAATACATCCTCGACCGTGCCGCTCTCGACGATCTTGCCTGCATACATGACGTTGACATAATCGGCAACCTTCGCAACGACGCCCAGATCGTGCGTAATATAGATAACCGACAGCTGCCGTTTTTTCTGAATCTCCTGAATCAGCTCCAGAATCTTCGACTGAATCGTAACGTCCAGCGCCGTCGTCGGCTCGTCGCAGATTAAAAGTTCCGGATCGCACGCCAGTGCGATCGCAATGACGATTCTCTGGCGCATACCACCGGAGAGCTGGTGCGGATAGTTTTTGATTCGCTTCTCCGCGTCGGTGATGCCGACCAGCTTCATCAGCTCCAACGCCTTCTTATATGCCTCTTCCTTCGGTGTATGGTAATGCCAGATCATGCCTTCCATGATCTGTTTCCCAACCGGCATCAGCGGGTTTAAGGAGGTCATCGGATCCTGGAAGACCATCGCGATCCGTTTTCCGTTGATATGGCGGCGGATTTCCTCTTTTTTCATCTGCAGAATTTCTCTGGTGACCCGTTCCTCCGGGTTACGATAATATGAAAATGTGATCTGTCCGCGGTCGATCGTTCCGTTCTTTGCCAGGATTCCCATGATCGCCTTCGCAGAAACCGATTTACCGGAACCGGATTCCCCAACGATTGCAACCGTCTCGCCCCGGTTTACCGTCAGGTTGACGCCCCGGACGGCATTGACCACTCCGGCTGTCGTCTCGAAGGAAATGTCCAGATTCCGCACTCGTAAAATTTCTTCTTTTTTCTCCATGCCATTTCCTCCTACATATCCTTCATCTTCGGATCCAATGCATCACGCAGACCATCCGCCAGCATGTTAAAGCACAGCATCAGAAGTCCCATGACAATTAACGGGAACACGATCATGTACGGATGGCTTGTAAAGTTCTGATATCCACTCGAAATCAGGGAACCCAGCGAAGCCATCGGCTCCGGCACACCCAGGCCAATAAAGGCTAAGAATGCCTCGGTAAAGATCGCATGCGGGATCGAGAACATCGTCTGTGTAATCAGAGGACCAAAAATATTTGGTAAAATCTCTTTGAAAATAATGCGGAAACTCTTTGCTCCCAGCGTCCGGGAAGCAAGCACATATTCCTGCTCTTTCAGCTTTAAGACCTCCGCGCGGGCGATTCGGCTCATGCCCAGCCACCCAGAAAACATCAGGGCGAACGTGATGGACATAAGCCCCGGTTTCATGACTAACAAAAGCAGGGTAACCGTGATCAGGTACGGAATACTGTTTAGTATCTCGACGATACGCTGCATGATCATATCGACTTTTCCGCCGAAATATCCGGATACAAGTCCATACGTCAGACCAAACGCAAGGTCGATGAATACCGCCAGAACCGCTACATAGAGGCTGATCCGCGTTCCGCTCCAGGTCCTGGTCCAGAGGTCGCGTCCCAGCGAATCGGAACCAAACCAATAGTAGGTATCGGTCAGACTGTTGCTTTCATAATAGTTGATTTCTTTGCTTCCGGTAGATGTACGGATCGTCTCAGAACCATCTAAGATACCCATATTTTCCAGCCCCGGCACTCTCGGCGCCATGTTCTGGTTGGTAATAATCTGCTGATCGTAGGTAAACTGGTTCATGTGAGGTCCGACAAGCGCCATCACAATCAGAAACAGAATACAGACAAAGCTGAACATTGCGCCCTTATTTTTCTTAAACCGTGCAATTGCCTCTTTCCAGTAGCTCTGGCTTGCAAAGTTTGTATCGACATGTTCAAAGCCGTCTTTGTGCTGGAATTCAAAATCATCGTCCAGAAATTCGATCTGGCTTAAATATTCTTCGGGTGATAACACATGCTCCCGAACGGAAGCCGCATCCCCGCCTGTCATTTTCTCATCTGTCTTTTCGTCACTCCGTTTTTTCATGCCATCACCTCTCAATCCGATTTCTTCGCCAGACGGATTCTCGGGTCGATAATTCCGTACAGGACGTCAACCACCAGCATCAGGACAATGTACATGACACTGTAGATAAATGCCAGCGAAATCGTCACGTTGTAATCGTTGGACTGAATCGCTGCAATCATTAAACTTCCGATGCCCGGAATCGAGAAGATCTTCTCGATAACCAGGGAACCAATCATCAGATCGACAACCAGCGGCGCCAGTACCGTAATGATCGGGATCAGCGCGTTTCGAAGTGCATGGCGCACCAGAAGCGGGCGTCCCGTGATTCCCTTGCTCTCCGCAAGCAGCATGTAGTCGCTGTCCAGCACCTCCAGAAGGGAGGTTCTCGTAAATCGAGCCACCGTCGCTACCGTAAACATCGACAGCGCCAGCATCGGCATGATCGACGATGCGAAGAACTTCTTGCCGTCAAACAGAAGCGGCAGCCACTGTGCCTTGTAGCCGATGAAATATGCCATAACCAATGCAAAAACATAGGACGGAAGGCTGACGCCCAGAACTGAAATCACAGTACAGATGGTATCAAGCCAGCTATTTTTCTTGAGCGCTGCCAGAATACCTAAAATCAGTCCGACTACCGCACCGAAGGAAACTGCCTCCAGTCCGATTCCAAAGCTGACCGGCACACGGTTCTTTAACAGAACCGAGATGGAGGTATCCTTGGAGATAACATACGATACACCAAAATCGCCTTGCAGCAGGTTCTTCACATACGTGAAAAACTGTACGATCAACGGTTTGTCCAGTCCATATTTCTTCGACATCATCGCAATCTGATCCGCGGTCAGCTTTTCATCGTTGAACGGAGATCCCGGCATCAGCTGCAGCAGCATAAAAAGTACCAGGATGATGATCAGAAGCGTGACAAGAGAAATCATGATACGTTTTCCGATATATTTCTTCATGTCCGTACTCCCTTCTTTCTTATATAATACGTCTCTCTCCTTCTCTTATAGCCCGGATATTCTTTCAACTCCGAAGTATAAAATAAGACAAACGGTTTTATCTCTCTATTCCTGCATCCACACGCGCATATGCGTCATGCCGCGGTTGCACCATGCATAGTACGGAATTGCCTGCAGGGTTACCATGTCTTCCGGTGCCGCATCTTCTGCATAAAGCGCCGGATTAACCGCCGCTTTCTTCCGGCAGCCCGTCACGCGCAGCGCCACGATACCTTCCAGCAGATCCGCCTGATACGGAAGCGCTTCAATCTTCGCCTCCCGCGGAATCCGCAGTGTCTGAAGATCCTCTCCGTTGTCCACGCCCTCAAAGGTGTAGATGATTGGTCCGCGTCTGAGTGCCACGCATCCGGCATCCGCCCGCACCATCGGGTGTGCATAGACCCGCTCCGGCTCCATCTCCATCTCGCAGGAAACCGTATCACCAGGCTGCCAGCTTCTCTGGATCATCCAGTAGCCCTTGTCTGTCTTGACTGCCCCGGAAACCGGTATGCCATTGACCTTCACCTGCATCTGATGGCACCAGCCCGGATAACGGACTGCCAAAGTAAATTCTGCTCCCGCCTGCTCCGGTTCTACCGTGTAGGTAACGGAGCCGTTCCACGGATATTTCGATGTAAGCGCTATCTTCACGCCGCCCGCTGTTTCAAAGGAAGCCGTTCCCCCGATAAACAGGTGGGAATAGATCGTATCTTCACTTGAAGACCATACATAGGAACCAAGTGAGGTCATCAGACGCGCCAGGTTCGGAGGACAGCATGCACAGTCATACCAGCCGATCCGCTCCGGTGTGTATTCTTCTTCGCCATATGCGTTGGTCGGCATGCCCGGATTGGCTTCAAGCTGATTGATATAAAAGAATTTCGTTCCGTCTAACTGCATGCCGCTGATGGTTCCGTTGTAAATCTCCCGCTCCAGAATATCTGCATACCGCGCGTCCGGATCCGCCTCCAGCATCTGTTTCGCGAAGAAGCAGACCCCCACCGCCGCACACGTTTCCGCGTAAGCGGTATCATTCGGCAAATCATAATCCACGGTAAATGCCTCGCCGTAATAGGTGGAACCGATTCCACCCGTTATGTACATCCGCCGGTCTACCATGTTGTCCCACATCTTCCGGCAGGCTGCCATCAGCGCCTCATCGTGATTCTGCGCTGCCAGGTTTGCCGCCGCCGTCAGAAGATACATACAACGGACCGCGTGTCCTTCCACCGTATCCTGCTCACGCACCGGCTTGTGGTTCTGCATGTAGGACGGCGGCTGCTTGTCCATGTAATCGGTGCGGCTCCAACTTCTAGCCGCCGCTTCTTTATGGAAGAACTCCGGATCCCGTCCGCGCTCATCGATAAAATATGCCGCCAGCTTCCGGTATCTCTCTTCCCCGGTTGCCTGATAAAGCCGCATCAGCGCCAGCTCGATCTCCTCATGTCCCGGAATGCCGGTTACTTTGCCTGCTTCCCGTCCGAACCGCCGATCGATATGATCGCACAGCTTGCAGCAGATATCTAAAAGCTTCGTCTTTCCCGTCGCCTGATAGTACGCGACGCCTGCCTCCGTCATATGTCCGGCACAGTACATCTCATGGCAGTCCGTCAGGTTCTGCCACTTATGTTCCGGCTCCGCCGCAATGAAATAGGTATCCAGGTAGCCGTCCGGCTGCTGCGCCCGCCCGATCAGGTCGATGATCGCATCGGCACGCGCCTCCAGCTCTGGATTTGCCTCGACGGTCAGCGAGTACGCCACCGCCTCCAGCCATTTCGCCAGGTCGCTGTCCTGAAATACACGCCCGTAATACGTTCCTTTCTCATCTCCCGCTGCAATGCGGAAGTTTTTAATCACATGGCTCTTTCGGATTCCGGACACCTCATCGTGAAGCACCCGTTCCTGATACGGAAGCATCGTGTGAATTACCACATTCTGTACCCGCGAAAAGAACGGGTCGTCTATCTTTACCTGTTTCAAATCAATGAAACTTGTCTCCTTTTTTACCATTCACAGAAAACCTCCTGATTTATTATTCACTTATCCGTAAGTGCCTATCAATAATCTGAAAAAGACTTCTTTTTTTGTATGTTTTCTTATAAGTATACCATTCAAATAGTGGAAAAGCGATCTAACACATTTTGCATATTATAGAAAAGAATACGCGTATTTTTATAGAACAAAATCAGCCTGATTTCATTCTTTCTTTTTCTCTGATTTTTCTTTATTTTTCATTCATCCCCTCTTATTTTCCCAAGTAGAGTGTTTTATTTCTTCAAATATAAGGGATTTTCTAAACAGATTCTTGCTGTTTTTCTCTCTATTTGATATAATAAAATTGATATTTTAAATTTGTTTAACAACCTGACAAAGTTGTCCTGTTTTTCGTTTGCTTCTCTGCGGTTCAGACAGGATTCCTGTTACGTGGCTGTTTTTTTAAACGGGAGTACATACATCATGAATTTTATTAATTTAAACTGTCCGCCCCTTCCTTATTTTATCGTCGGAGGCGGATGTGTTTACCGCCCCGGCGATATCCATGAGCGCCGGACGATCCGAAATGTCTTTGATCTTATCTATGTTCACAGCGGAACTTTGTATCTCGAACAGGATCCGTTCCGCATTGAACTGAATGCCGGGCAGTTTTTTATCATTACCCCCGATACCCCGCACCGC
>NZ_FR895049.1:14314-20500 GCF_000434655.1 Clostridium sp. CAG:43
CTGCCAGGAAAAGACCACGACGAGCTGGGTGCATTTCTATACCAACGGCAAATACAGCCTGTCCGATGAATTTTACCCGGACAACGTAACCCGGCGCGCCGCGCCGAAATTTTACTATTCGCCGCAGAATTTCATTCTCTCCCTGCCGCGCACCGGCACCGTGCCGGAAGCCAACCGGGAGAAGCTGGAAAAGTATCTGCAGCGGATGAACCTGGTTTCTTTCAGCAAATACACACAGAAAAAGAGCTTTCCGTCCTCCGTGCGGACGCCGTTTGAGCTCCAGAATGATTTCATTGAATTTCTCCAGGTTCTCTATGCGCCGTACTGCTACAGCCGCGAGAAGGAAAGCATCGCCCGGACGCTGCGCGACTATCTGGATGCCCACTACACGGAGGAGATCTCCTTAAACGATCTGGCGCGCCAGTATTCCTACAGCCCGTCCCACTTAATCCGCAGCTTCCACCAGGCATACGGTGCCAGCCCGATGCAGTACCTGAAAAAACTACGCATCGAACACGCCTCCCAACTTCTCCTCCACTCCGACGCCACGATCCAGTCGGTCGGTGAGATGGTAGGACTGCGGATCCCATCCTATTTTATCCGCGTATTTAAGCAGGAGATCGGCATCACCCCGGCGCAGTACCGGATGTTTTACGCAGAAGAGAATGAGGGGAGTGAGGCGCCTTAGAGGCGATTCACAGCTGATGTTTTTTACTATCTATTTGTTTTCGTAAGAACTGTCATGAGCGTGGCAGTTCTTTTTTATACACAAACCAGTGAACAGTTTTTTAATGTATCTATCAGTTTCTTTACATCAGCTATTGTTTAAGGCAGTTATCCGCACATTGAAAATCCTTTATATTTAATGTAACACTGTGTGTATACAAAGGAGGAAATTCCGAATTGAAAACTGTCACGATTAAACTTCGCATTCATAAACTTTTGGCTGAAAAGCGTCTGACGAAATACCGTTTTATCGCCATGACCGGGCTTGGCTATAAAAATGCCAGCCGAATTCTGGACAATGAAACTGAATCCATCCGCTTCAGCACCATCGCCCGCATCTGCTCCGCACTGGACTGTACGCCCGGCGATCTATTTGAAGTTCATGAGGAAGAAGATCCTTACGATGGAATGTATTAAACATTCGGAAACAAGTGATTTCATGTGCGGATCGCACGCCAAAAAAAGAGCTGTCAACCGACGGTTTGCAACGGCTTTTGTGACAGCTCTTTTTGGTGATCCTATTTTTAAAAACAGAAGCGGTACCGCCTCTGAAAAGACAGTACCGCTTAACCTATCCGAATATTATATATAAGGTGTCCACCAGCAAGATACCTTATCAGTCATCCCGTCCATACTCTTCCCGCTCATCCAGGGCATCATCTACACCATCGGCATATTCTGAATCCCGGCGGTAGCGATCCCAGTCATAATCATCACCTTCCATAACATCATCATATCCTGCATCATAAGCCGCATAGGGATTCTGGAGATTCTTTTGCACCGGTGGTATTCCCCTCTGCACAGGTGTGTTTTTACGGCTCCGTTGTTTCAGTTCCCACAAGGGATCCTCTTCTATCCGCTTAAGATATTCCTCGTAGCTTCTTGATTCCTCTTCTTCTTTTTTCTTCTGTAATTCTATCAGCTCAGCCCGTTCTCTTTTTTTACGTTCCTCTTCTTCCCGTTTACTTTCTTCTATCTTCTCTGCCCTGTGCTGTTCACAGTATAAGTCATCGAAGGCCAGATTGTAACATCCTTCCTCCCGGCACTTATACGGATATAGCAGAACCACGAGAAGTCCACAGCCCATCGCACAGATAAGCAGCGTACAGAGAGTCTGGCGATGCTTTCCAAACCAGTTTTTCATTCCTGCTGCCAGACGGTTTTCTTTTTTCTCTGTTTCCTTCTCAGATTCAGGACTCTCTTCTTTCTTTTTCTTCCGGGACTCCATCCACCAGGTCAGTTCGGCATCCAGCAAAAACAACGGTATCAGACATGTAAAGGTGCCAACAAACAGCATCAAAGCATTGCCCGAATCTCCATGCACGCTTCTCGCATACTGGTAATGGCACTCTTCGTCATACCAACTATACAGACTCCAGGCATATGCCCCCAGAATGCCGATCAGAACTATCCATTTTATCTGCTTTTCTTTCCGCAGGATTCTCATGACGAGAAGTGCTCCTGCCATCGCAAACAGGAAACCTATCTTTAGATACACCGGTGCCGCCACCAGAGAAATCCAGGCTGTATATACCGGATAAAAGACACCAATAACCACTATCACAATCATCAGAATTCCAGACTCCATAGCTATACCCCCTATTAAGTCCATCTTACCACAAATGCGGATGCTTAGGTGGGTTATTTATGCCCCTTGAAGAAAATATCCACTTATGATAGCCTGCCCCGGATTACAAAGGCACGTATATGCTTGCTGTATCTCCCTTGTAATGCAAAAAGCTGCCGCAGATCAGAAAGTTTTTTTCCGATCTGCAGCAGCTTTTTATCTCATTCTTATTATTTTCTTCCTATTCTCTTAAGCTCCAGAATCCTCTGGTTCCGGCTTCCGCGAAACTGCAGGGTCAGATCCTTCTCCGCTTCCACGAACTCTCCGTCCACCAGCACATCCACATAGGACAGCATCTCGTCTGTCACCTCTGTATGGACCACGCCGCCGGCTGCCAGATCCCGATCCCAGAGATAGCCGCTGTAGCACCAGATATCCTTCTCCGGATACGTCTCGCGCACCTTCCGGAGTAAATGTACCAGCTCCACCTGGTTTTCCGGCTCAAACGGTTCTCCGCCGAGCAGCGTAAAGCCCTGTATATATCCCGGTTCCAATGCCGCCAAAATCTCTTTCTCCGTCTCTTCTGTATATAACTGTCCATATCGGAAATCCCACGTCTCCGCATTGAAACAGCCCTTGCAGTGATGGCGGCAGCCCGACACAAACAGACTGACGCGCACGCCAGGACCGTTGGCAATATCATACTTTTTGATGGTTCCGTAATACATATCTTCCTCCCCTAGACCAATGTACTCTCGGAGGCTTTCACCACATCCTACAGATGCAGCACCCGATCGCGGATCTCCTGGGTACGTCCCTGATTCCAGAACTGGGTTCCGATGTAGCCGCAGGTACGGCGTGCGACAAAGAGCTTGTTCTGGTCGCGGTTGCCGCAGTTCGGGCACTCCCACACCAGCTTGCCAGCCTCATCCTCAACAATCTTGATCTCGCCGTCATAGCCACACTTCTCACAGAAATCACTCTTGGTGTTCAGCTCCGCGTACATAATGTTATTGTAGATAAACTGCATTACAGAGAGAACTGCCGGAATATTAGTCTGCATATTCGGCACCTCGATGTAGCTGATCGCACCGCCCGGGGAGAGCTTCTGGAACTCTGCCTCAAATTTCAGCTTACTGAACGCGTCAATCTTCTCGGATACGTGTACATGGTAGCTGTTCGTGATATAGTTCTTATCCGTAACGCCCGGAATGATACCGAAGCGCTTCTGCAGGCATTTTGCAAATTTATAAGTCGTAGACTCCATCGGCGTGCCGTATACAGAATAGCTGATGTTCTCCGCCTCTCTCCACTCTTTGCATTTATCATTCAGACGCTGCATAACTTTCAGTGCAAATGGCTTCGCCTCCGGATCGGTGTGGGATTTTCCTAACATCCGCATACACATCTCATACAGACCTGCATATCCCAGAGAAATCGTAGAATAGCCGTTGTACAGGAGTTTGTCGATCGTCTCACCCTTTTTCAGGCGGGCAAGCGCACCATTCTGCCACAGAATCGGTGCCACATCGGAGATCGTGCCGAGCAGCCTCTCATGACGGCAGCGGAGCGCACGATGGCACAGTTCCAGTCTCTCATCGAGAATCTGCCAGAAACGGTCCATATCTCCCTCCGAAGAACAAGCCACATCGACCAGGTTAATCGTGACAACACCCTGGTTGAAACGTCCATAGAATTTATGCCTGCCGTTCGGCAGCATCTGGGAATCCTCTACCGTCAGGAAAGAACGGCAGCCCATGCACGGGTAAACCTCGCCCTTCTTTAATTCTTTCATAATCTTAGCAGAAATGTAGTCCGGAACCATCCGTTTCGCGGTACATTTCGCTGCCAGCTCAGTCAGGTGCCAATATTTCGAACCTTCCGTAATATTGTCCTCATCCAGCACATAGATAAGCTTCGGGAACGCCGGTGTGATCCAGACGCCCTTTTCATTCTTGACGCCCTGCATTCTCTGCAGCATCACTTCCTCGATGATCATCGCAAGGTCATCTCTGGTCCGTCCCTCCGGAACCTCGTCCAGATACATAAATACCGTGACAAACGGAGCCTGTCCGTTACAGGTCATCAGGGTGATAAGCTGGTACTGGATCGTCTGGATGCCGCTCTTAACCTCCTCGCGCAGACGGCGTTCGGTCACGCGGTTGATGATATCCTCATCCAGTGCCTCGCCGCACTCGGTGCGCTCTGCAATCACGTTCTTGCGCAGCTTCTGACGGCTGATGTCCACAAACGGTGCCAGATGCGCCAGAGTAAAGGACTGTCCGCCATACTGGTTGCTGGCTACCTGCGCCACGATCTGGGTGGTCACGTTGCAGGCCGTAAAGAAACTGTGCGGCTTCTCGATCATCGTCTCACTGATCACAGTGCCATTCTGCAGCATATCCTCCAGATTGATCAGGTCACAGTTGTGCTCCTTCTGTGCAAAATAGTCGGTATCATGGAAATGGATGATGCCTTCCTCATGCGCGCGGACGATCTCCTCCGGCAGCAGCACACGCTTGGATAAGTCCTTGCTGACCTCGCCCGCCATGTAGTCACGCTGGGTCGAGTTGATGACCGGGTTCTTGTTGGAGTTTTCCTGATTCACTTCTTCATTAATATGGTCCAAAAGTGCCAGGATGCCGTTATCGGTCGTGTTGGACTTGCGTTTTAACTCCCTGCGGTAGCGGTAGCGCACATATTTCTGTGCAACCTCATAACCACGCATCTCCATAATGCTGGTCTCTACCATATCCTGGATGTCTTCCACATTCACCGCGTGCGGCATCTCCTGCACCTGCTCGGCGATCGTATCTGCAATCGCTTCAATCTGGTACGGGTTCATCTGGTGAATACGCTCCACATTGCCGTTCGCTTTCGTGATCGCATTTACGATCTTCGCCCGGTCAAAATGTACTTCTTCTCCATTTCGTTTGATTACATTGGTTGTTACTGTGTCTTCCATCCCTGTTCCCTCTCCTTACCCTTAAGCCCGTTTTATGACTTGTCTTCTATAATCTATAAATTGACTCGCCGGTTCCTGTTTCTGTGATTTCTCTTTCTACTTTTATGGCATACATCGAACATCCATCTGTATCCATTTCCCGTCCCCCAGCTTACTCTCATTTCCTCATTCATGAGAGCAGCGCCTTCTTCTGACAGGCTATTTTTCATGTCCGGATGCCTTCACTGACAGGATTCTTTTCCGTTCCGACTTGTCTTACGATTGGCTTTATTTTTGATTTGTATTTAGGTAATTTTTAGAATTACACACAAAATATTGAACTCGTTTTCTTTCATGACACAATATATAGTGTGTTCGTCATGACGTATTTAAGCATACACCAATTAGATTAAAAATGGAAGAGGATTCCCCTATATTTTTTCGAATCAGAATTTTGCACAAAAATCATTTTCTCCCTTTACAAACACCCAAATCTGTGATCCCCTTTCCACGACGTTCTTTCCAGACTTATCCACCGTCCCATGTGCAAAACCCACCTCGTCATTTCTCCCATGGCTGCATCCCATATACCCTCTGAGTCTCCTTCGCCCATACCCTTATCTGTTTTAAAAATACCGAAAATAATGCTTTTTAAAATATTTTTAAAAATATTTAAAAAACTGTTGACATTTTATTCTGGATGGAGTAGAATAACACATGTCTTACGGATGAGGCATCCGCAAGAAAACAAAATAAGCGCCTTTAGCTCAGTTGGTAGAGCAGTAGACTCTTAATCTATTTGTCCAGGGTTCGAGTCCCTGAAGGCGCACTATCAAGTGCTTGTTTCGCAGACCGAGAGCTGTGGGGCAGGCACTTTGTGCGTTAGCAATGAGGCGTGCAAAGAAAAAAAGAGATGGCGGATGACGCGTTGTGCTTGCACATAAGCAGC
>NZ_FR895049.1:20567-25677 GCF_000434655.1 Clostridium sp. CAG:43
GCGCCAGCTTTTTCGAGCTGCCGCACGCCTGACTCCAAAGATGCGACTCTTTTCAAACTGCCCCACGCCGGACTCCAAAGACGCAGCTTTTACAGCGCCCGCCCAATCGCCTTCTCCACTTCCTTCTTTGAACTAGCGCCGACTTCCTTGCTGAACACTTCCCCATTCCGGAAAATAATCATCGTCGGGATCGACATAACCTTATACTGGACTGCAATATCCGGGTTCTCATCGACATTCAGCTTTCCGATCTTCACTCTTCCCTCATACTCGCCCGCCAGCTGCCCGATCACCGGCGCCATCATCTGGCACGGACCGCACCAGTCTGCATAAAAATCAACCAGTACCGGAATCTCCGATTTCAGTACCTCCTCCTCAAAATTTGCGGTCGTAAACTTCATCTCCATCACTCATTTCCTCCTTTCGTTCTATCCATACAGGCAGTCAACAGAAGTGCCCTGTTTCTCTTTACGACGGCTTCTTTTTACCGCCTCCCAGTGCCTTTGCTGCCTCTTCCATCGATTTTTTCCATTTTAACGCCTGTTTATTCAGTTCCACCTTATCGCTGGTCGCCTGAATGAGTTTCCGTGTAAGCTGCTTTTTAATATCCATTCCTGACTTCTGTCAAACGCTCTGCGCGCCTCGTTACCATTCATGTGAGTCCAGGTTTCTCACAAAAAGCACCGCCGCGCATCCAGCCATCCTTCTTTATATTATAGTAAATATATGCAGCTTTTATTTTCTTTATTCCGGCTCTGCCAGCTCAGATAACCGTTAAATACGGCAAATTCCTGCTACCACCACGTTTTCTTACGGCACTTTCGATTCCAAAAGTGCCTACCCGTGTACAGTAACGATTTTCCTACCGCACTGCCACCAGCTTGCAGATCGGCTTGCCCTGCGCCGAGAACTTTGCCTCGTACTCGGTCATGACGTTGCCCTCTGCCATCTCGCTGTGGTGCAGGTCACGGGTATATTCTGTGATGCGCCAGCCCGCCTCCGGGATAGCTTCCAGGGAATAGGAAAATAAATCCTGGTTGTCCGTCTTGAACTCGACTCTTCCATCCTTCTGGAGAATCTGATCGTACACTGCCATAAATGGCGGCGAGGTCAGTCTCCGTCTCGCATGGCGGTCCTTCGGCCACGGATCCGAAAAATTCAAATAAATCCGCTCTACTTCCCCCGGTCCAAATATCTCTGCCAGTTCTCTGGCATCCTCACATAAGAAATAGATATTGGACAGTTCCATCTGTTCTCTCTTGCGGATCGCCTTTAAAAGAACCGTCGAATATTTCTCAATACCCACAAAATTCACATCCGGGTTGCGGGACGCCTGCTCCAAAATAAACTGACCTTTACCCATACCCACCTCGATGCGGATCGGATGGTCATTTCCAAAAATCTGCTGCCAGGTTCCCTTCTTCTCCTTCGCCCCATGAACCACATGCGGGGTTTCTTCTATCATCTGCTCTGCGCCCGGTATATGGCGTAATCTCATCTTCGTTCCTCCTGCTGTCTACAATCTGCGCCGTCCCGGATGGACTTTCTTCCGTACCGTATCATTCCGTTGAGACGCCCCGGCTTACCCGCCGGATCTATCCTTATCTTACCATTGAAGCCCCCATTTCGCAAGCAAAGGTGCTCTATTTTCACACCATTTTACGATCCCCGCGTTACTGTTCACGCATACGTGCCCAGTAACGGAATTCGCCGTGGCTTCGCATTTAAATACGGCAAATTCCTGCTGCCTCCACGTTTTCTTGCGGCACTTTCGGTTCCAAAAATGCCTGCCCATAAACAGCCTCCACTCTCCTCCATGCCGTCCTTTCTAATCCGTCCGACTTTGTGTCCTTTTCTTACAAATTTCATAACTTTTCCAATTTTTATCATTTTATAGATGAATAATTCAAGCGATTATATTATAATAATTTTAGGACAAAACCAAACATACGGTCACGAAATGACTGCCGTCTTTTCACCCCTTCGCCGGACATTCAAAAGTCAGGATCCGTCCGGGAACAGCCGCCGGCACGCCGGTTTCGGACCTGCATCATATACACAGGAGGATATGCCTATGGGAACAACAGCTAACACAGGTCAGAGCACCTGGGAACAGATCCACGGCGGGGTCCGCGAGACCGAGCGCCTGATCGGACAGAAGAATTATAACCTGGCGATGGTGAAAGCCCGCCAGACCCTTGAATACATGGTCAAATGCCTCTGCGAGCGGTATGGCATTCTGGAAACCGGTCTTCTGGAGATGATCGACGCCCTCTACAGCGCCGGAAAAATCAGCAAGACCACCTGCGAACATTACCACAAGATCCGCACGATCGGCAACAAGGCGATCCATGAGGGAGACAACAGCGCCTACAACGCCAATCAGGCGCATCACCTTCTGTCGCAGGAGGTCTACACCTTCGCAAATGACTACAATGACACAAAAAAATCCACCCGGGCTTCCCGAAGTGCAGCTCCAACCCCCGCTTCTTCCCGCCTTCGCGGGAACAGCCGACATTCCTCTGCCAGCTCTGGAAACGGAAAACCTGCCGGCACACGTTCCGGCAGCTCCGGGGGACGCCGTCCGCGCGCCTATGCAGGCGGTCCGTCTTTTGAATTTCGAAGCATTATTAAACCAGTGCTTCTGATTATTATTATCATCCTGCTGCTTTTGATCATCAAGATGATACGCCCTGCGACGGATGCCAAACCGGATTCTACTGCAGCCGTCAGCACCGAATCGCTGGCTCCAGAAACCGAGGCAGAGACCGTTGCCGCAGAATCGACCGTTTACCGGACCACCGACACAGTCAATGTCCGTCCGGAACCATCCACCGACACCGACAGGATTGGTGTTCTAGCACCAGATACCGATGTGGAATATCTCCGTGATTACGACGAAAAATGGGCGGTAATCAGCTACAACGGACAGGAAGCCTACGTTTCCAGAGACTTTATCCGGCAGGTTTCGCAGTAATCAGCCAAAAAAGGAACCATACATGCAGTGATTCTTCTCCCTGACATACATGGTTCCTTTTCATTTTCTTTGTACAATGGTTCATCACTTTCGCAATTATACTTTCCGCAATGAATCCCTGAATTTACTCAACTCAAATTTTACTTCAAATCCCGAATTTTCTCCGCCAGCGGCACAATCTCCTCCAGCGAATTTAACTCATAGTCCGCCAGACTCCGGTCAAAGGAAAAACGGTTATCGATGAGCGCCGCCACTGTCATTCCCGCGCAGTGCCCCGCCGTGATGCCGACCGTCGAATCCTCAATCACAAGGCACTCCTCCGGCTGCAGGCCCATCTGCTCCGCCGTATAGAGGTAAACCGCCGGATCCGGCTTGCTGCGCTTGAACGTACTCGCACTGATCATCCGCTCCAGACGGGACGCCACGCCATTTTCCTTTAAAATGCGCTCCACCTGCTCAATATTCGTCGCGGATGCGACCGCCAGCCAGAAGCCCTCTGCTTTCAGGCGATCCATCACATCCAGAATCTCCGGGCGGAAGATCGAAAGATAATCAATCGAATTAAAAATGTCCGTCCAGCGCCCCAGATACTCGTCATGCAGCTCCTGCCAGGTCTGACCATTGTGGATCGCCTTCTCCACAACCATCCAGCAATCCTGCTTCGTCGTCCCCACCGTCCCGTGCAGACTCTCCAGAGTCACCTCCGGATTTTTCGTTTTTGCATATTCATACAGATAATTCAGATAAATTCCTTCACTGTCAATGATGACCCCATCCATATCAAAGATGACTGCCTTTATCATATTCGTATCCTCTCTCTTTCTGCTCCAGATTATAACATCTCCCCCCAGTATACAGGAATCCCCCGCCAGCTGGCAAGCCCCTATTCCACCCTCCCGCCATTCTTTCGAAAAATTTATTACTGTTCACGCATCGTGCCCAGTAACGGAATTTGCCGTGGCTTCGCATTTAAATACGGCAAATTCCTGCTGCCACCACGTTTTCTTACGGCACTTTCGGTTTCAAAAGTGCCTACCCGTAAACAGTAACAAAAATTTCACATATTTTTCCATTTCGCGCCTTTTCATGCTTCCCCGAAACTGTTATACTGGATAGCGAAGCGGAAACTTTGACATACAGAGCCGTTTCAAGGAAAATAGAACAAACGACCTCTTTACAAATTTATCACATAAAATGAAAGGCTGCAGCTGTACCACAACCTGACAGCCGCGAAAGGTTTTATATGACACAGAAAAAAACATATTTAAGCTGGCTTCTGGGGCTTATCTGTGCTTTCAGTCTGATGATCGTGTTTCTGATCACCTCGGTGGAAGCCGTCGCCTACTGGACGCCGCATTATTATGAAAATGAATATACCCGCTACCAGGTTGCCGATGATGTCCATATGGAGATGGACGACCTGCTTTACGTGACGGACGAGATGATGGCGTATCTGCGCGGCAGCCGCGACGATCTGAACATTGACACCGTCGTAGACGGGACGCCGCGCGAATTTTTCAACGCCAGGGAGAAGGCGCACATGGCGGATGTCCGCAACCTCTTTCTCGGAGGACTGGCGCTGCGCCGCCTCTGCCTGTTTCTGGCAGCGGCATCGGTTGCACTGCTGGCACTTTTCAAGGTTCCGTTAAAACACCTGCTGCCACGGATGCTCTGCGCCGGAACGGTTTTATTTCTGGGCGTGACCGCCCTGCTTGCCGGGATCATTTCCACTGATTTTACGAAATATTTTATTATTTTCCACAAAATCTTCTTTACCAACGATCTCTGGCAGCTCGATCCGCGGACCGATCTTCTGATCAACATCGTGCCGGAACCATTTTTCATGGACACCGCCGCCCGGATCGGCATCACCTTCTGCCTGATGACCGGCGCCCTGTTTCTTCTCTGCCTTGCATGTATCCTGCGGGAACACCGCAGGGGCAAATCAGAGGCAGAAAATTCCGGAAATTCCGGAGGCGGCAGCTCTCCAGGTAGTTCCAGCCACCCGGCTGCTCCGGATTTGAAGACGAAAATAGCTGGCAGCACAGGCAGCAAGTTGTCCTTGTTTTTAATTGGTACACTTTTGCTGTCCCTGCTCGCCGCCCCGATGCAGGCGCTTGCCTCCACCGACTG
>NZ_FR895049.1:25705-33637 GCF_000434655.1 Clostridium sp. CAG:43
GGACATTTCCATTGACTCCGATGCCGGGATCGTCATGGACGCCAACACCGGAGTCGTTTTATATGGAAAAAACATCCATGAAACCTACTCTCCCGCCAGCATCACGAAGGTTCTGACCTCCCTCATCGTTCTGGAGCACTGTTCCCTCGATGAGACGGTCACCTTTTCCGAGAGCGCGGTCTATAACGTGGAATCCAACAGCAGCAGCGCCGGATACGATACAGGCGATACTGCCAGCGTCAAGGACTGCCTCTACGCCCTGCTTTTAAAATCAGCCAATGAGGCTGCCAACGCACTCGCCGAGCACGTTGCTGGCTCCGCTGATGCATTTGCTGTTTTGATGAATGAAAAAGCCGCCGAGCTTGGGTGCCAGGATTCGCATTTTGCAAATCCAAGCGGTCTGAATAACGAGGAACACTATGTCAGCGCCTACGACATGGCGCTCATCACGCGGGCGGCATTTGAAAATCCTACGTTTGCCAAGATCGTCGAGACAACCTACTATAAACTGCCGCCGAACCAGAAAAATCCCGAGGGACAGGGCATCTCCCCGGGCAATAAGCTGGTCAAAAAGAACTGGCCGCAGTACTACCGTCCGGACGTCCTCGGCGGCAAAACCGGTTATACCTCCATCGCCCTCAACACACTGGTCAATGGTGCCAGACAGGGCGATACGACACTGATTACCGTCATCCTGCACAGCAACAACACGCAGTATGAGGATACCAGCCGGCTGCTCGACTTTGGATTTAACAATTTCCAGTCAGTCAAAATTGCAGATTATGATCAAACTTTTTCAAATATCGGAAAAGATTTGAAAATTGCAGATGTATCTACCGCCGGGGGCGAATCCCTGTCCATCGACCCAGATAGCCGCGTGGTACTTCCAAAAACAGCGGATTTCTCGGAGACAACGACCTCCTTCGACTATGAGATCCCGGCTGGCGCACCGGACGGCACGATCGCCTGTGTCACTTATTCGCTCGGCGATCACAAGGTTGGCCAGGCATATCTGACCCTCACCGACAGCAGCCAGACAGCGGCAGATATTCCTGAAAAGCTCGTATCCCAGGCGGCAACAGCTACCGCGCAGGACAGCTCCGACACTGCCCTCTCAAACGGCTCCTCGGAGGTCTTGCCGCTCTCCAATCCGCCCGAATCGGCTGCTAATCAGGAAAATAGTTCCACCGGTAAATCCTTTGGACAGCTGTTTCATATTTCCGTCCGCGTTCCACCGGCATTCATCGCCGCACTGACCGCCATTCTTGTCGTGATCGGCGCGGTCACCGCCGGCATCCGTTTTCTCCAGATGCAGCGCCGCCAGGAGGAGGACGCCCTCGCAGAACGCCGCAGACGGCGCGCGGAACGTCTGCGCGACAGCGGAATGTCCGAAGCAGATTTCGACCTGATGATGCAGGACCGCCGAATGGCGTTGGCGAAAAAAAGGAAGAAACGCTCGCATAAAATACCATAACTGACACAAAAAGAGTTACCAGATGTGGAAATTCTCTTCTTTTACCTTACTCTAAACAGGCAGGAGAAACATTTCCATATCCAGTAACTCTTTTCTATGAATTTTTTCTTTTCTCTAATTCCTATTTCATACGCTCCATCCGCCCGGCTGCCTTCACCCTACTCGGCTGCTTCTGCCGCCTTTCCAGACTTCTTCGCCTTGTTGCGTTCCGCGCGCTTCTTCTTCGTTTCCTCCTTCTTCTGCTCCACGTAGGCCGCTCCCTCTTCACCGACCAGCTTCGTCGTCTTAACAGCAAAGAACGAGCCGTCCTCCGACTTCTTCATCCGGATCTTTCCCTTCATATAACCGTGCTCCGGGCAGACCGCCAGACAGAAGTAAAATTTCTGGTTTGAGGAAAACCAGCGGATCTTTTTCCGCAAGGTCCGGCGGCATTTGTAACAAACCATCTCCGCCACACGCCGTTCCTCCAAAATCTCTTCCTTCGTCTCATGCTCACGCGACACAAATTTCGCATATTCTGGAAATTCCAGGTAGATCTCTTCCTCCTCCGTCAGCGGCGGCTGGTAATAATCCACTGAAACATACTCCATCATGCTGTAAAAGTCCATCTCACTCATGACACGCCCCGTGTAGTACGCATCATCCAGCGCCCGGTGGAACGGGCGGTCTTCCGTGAGGTGCAATTCCTCTACCACGGTATCTAACGACTCCTTTTGCTTGGTGCCGTGGATCAGGGCATAGATTTTCTGCAAATCATAATAGAGAAGCGGCGATGGAAACTGCAGCTCCATCCCGTGATATACCATATTCCGCTGCAATTCGGTCAGATCCATCGAGCCCCACGTACAGAACCGGTAATCATCCCCGCACCATTCTAAAAATTCGGTCATCGCACGCACAAAATCCTCGCCTTCTGTGTCAAGCTGCTCGATCGACATATGCGTCACTTCTGATATCTTATAATGCATCTGCCGGTACACCCGCGGGCGGATCAGACGGCGAAATTCCGAAATGATTTGAAGATTTTTATTTAATTTTACCGCGCCTATCTCAATAATCTCAAATGGAAGCCGGTTCATCGAGCCTTCCTTGCCCGCCGGACTCTGGTTCCATTCCAGATCCAATACTATAAACTGTCCCATAATTCTCGTCTCTTTGTAACGGTTCCGTTTTCTCCGCGTTACCTCTTACTTTTCTTTCTTCACGTTGTCACCGTCCATAACTTTACCACAAATCTGTGTATAAGTCCATATCAGGTTACCGGGCACACATGTGGGGACAGTAATATTTTTGTTACTATACACGGGTAGGCACTTTTGGAACCGAAAGTGCCGTAAGAAAACGTGGTGGCAGCAGGAATTTGCCGTATTTAAATGCGAAGCCACGGCAAATTCCGTTACTGGACACGTATGCGTGTACAGTAACATATTTTTTACATAGAACCACTGGCAGAGTGCTTCCATCTTTGCTATACTTCATGATAGAAAGAAGAAGCATTTCTTTTATCAGAATGCTTTCTTCTAAGCTTTATTATGCACCTTGGGAGGGGCTGCTTATGGATTTAATACAACAATTTATCGATACATACAAGATGAAATGGACGTTCTACGACGCAGCCGGGCGGCTCGCGGCAGAGAAACTCCAGCTCGCCCTGCAAAATGCCGGTATCCGGGCGATCGTGACCTCTCGCGCCAAGAATCCCGCCAGACTCCGCACAAAAGTGCAGCGGCGCAATTCCAGACGTGAAGAACCATACCAGACACTCGAGGAAATCTACGACGACATTGCCGATCTGTCCGGTGTACGCGTCTCCCTGTATTTCCCCGGTGACCGCGGCAAGGTAGATGCGATCATCTCGGAGCTTTTCAACATCCTGGAATTTAAACAGTTCCCGGAACAGTCGAAACCCCCGACTTACCACAAACGGTTTTCCGGCTATTGGGCGAACCATTACCGCGCGCGGATGCGCGATGAAATTTTGAATGAATCACAGAAAAAATACGGATCGGCGCGCATCGAGATCCAGGTAGCATCCCTGATCATGCACGCCTGGTCCGAGGTTGAGCATGATCTGATTTACAAGCCAATGCAGGGAACTTTATCCGAGGAAGAGCTGTCGATCTTAGATGAATTAAATGGTCTGGTCCTTGCCGGCGAGATCGCGCTGGAACGCCTACAGGCAGCCGGAAATGAGCGGCTCCGCAGCCGCAATGCCGCGTTTGGAAGCCAGTACGAGCTGGCGTCCTATCTCTATAATTTCCTGAGCAGCCATCTCAAAACCGAGGACATCGAGCTTCGAATGGGAAATATTGCCCTGCTCTACCGGCTTTTGCAGCGTTTACAGCTCACCGGTCTCAAAGATATTACCCCGATTCTGCGGTCTGTCAAATTTGAAAAGGATCGGCGCACCATTTCCCAGCAGATCATCGATCAGATTATCTCCGGCAATGAAAAGCGCTACCAGTGCTACCAGGAGCTGCGGACGGAACCGGAGACCGCTTCACCGGAAACCCTGCAGGCAATCAACCAGTTCCTCGAGGAGTGGGTACCATTAGAGCGCTTGCTCAACAAGACTGCACGGCGCACCTCGACGCGTTCCCGCGGTGCCTTCAATATCAATACACTCAAGCGGATGGATCTCTTTGACAAAGAAATGATCAACCAGATTGTCCAGCTCCGCAAGCTGCGGAATGTCCTGATCCACGACATCGAGCTGCCGGACCAGGCACAGATTCTCCGCTGTACGGAGGAAGCGAAAGCACTTCTGGCACAGCTGACCGGACAGCATGACGCAATGGCAGACGGAGAAAACGGTGAGAAAAACAGCCACGCAGAAAACGCATAGGACACAAACGCGCCAATCACCAAAAATGCAAAACACCAGATAACAAAAAGACACAACGATAAAAGCCATCCAGTTTTTAGCCGGATGGCTTCTTTCTTTTACATATTTGATTCTTTTCAGAACCGCTTCCAACATCGAAACACGATGTTTTACATTCTAATTTTGCATTCTAAATTCAGAAGCTTCTTAAATTAGAAATCAACCTCTGTATCATAGAAGCAGCAGGTCAGAAGTTTCGCCATCTGCTCCGGATTGATCGAACGCGGGTTGGAACCGGTACATGCATCGCCAACTGCCAGCTCTGCCACGGTTGCCAGTTTGTCATTGAATTCTTTCTCGTCAATGATTCCGCCCTCATAGAGCTTAATGCTCGGAGCGATATTTAACTGCTTGTTCATCTCTTTGATCTCGGCGATCAGAGCGTCAACCAGAGCCTCGTCGCTGTCTCCCTGTAAACCGATGAACTTCGCGATATCTGCATAACGGGAAGCTGCCTCTGGTTCCTTGGAGTTAAATTTAATAACCTTCGGAAGATACATCGCATTCGCTGCACCGTGAACGATATGTCCGCCGGAGTAAGCTGCACCTGTCTTGTGTGCCATGGAATGGACGATACCAAGCAGTGCATTGGAGAATGCCATACCTGCCAGGCATTGTGCGTTGTGCATACGTGCTCTCGCTTCTTTGTCGCCATTGTAAGATTTAACCAGATAGGTATGAATCATCTTGATTGCGTGAAGTGCCAGCGGGTCGGTGTAATCACAATGAAGTGTGGATACATACGCCTCGATCGCATGGGTCATCGCATCCATACCGGTGTTTGCGGTCAGCTTCTGCGGCATGGTCTCAGCCAGCTCCGGATCCACGATCGCTACATCTGGTGTGATATTGAAATCTGCTAACGGATATTTGATACCCTTATGATAATCGGTAATAACGCTGAATGCCGTAACCTCAGTTGCTGTACCAGAAGTAGACGGAATCGCGCAGAATTTTGCTTTTGTACGCAGTGTCGGGAAATTGAACGGAGTGATCAGATCCTCAAACTTGGTATCTGGATACTCGTAGAATGCCCACATCGCTTTCGCTGCATCAATTGGAGAACCACCGCCGATCGCTACGATCCAGTCCGGACCAAATTCCTGCATAAGCTTTGCGCCCTTCATAACGGTCTCAACGCTCGGATCTGGCTCTACTCCCTCAAACAGAGCCACTTCCATGCCAGCTTCTTTCAGATAATCTTCTACTTTCTGAAGGAAACCGAAGCGTTTCATGGAACCACCGCCAACGACAACGACTGCCTTTTTGCCTTTCAGATTTTTCAGTTCCGCTAAAGATCCTTCTCCATGATAGAGATCCCTCGGTAATGTAAATCTAGCCATATTGATACTACCTCCTGTTAATTTTTTAACCACCCTATGCCCAGATTATAGCACGCATTCTGGTGGATTTCAACTGTTTTAACTATTTACTTTTGATATATTTGTGTATTTTTCAAAAATTTTACATTTTATTACTTTGATTTCCATAGAAACTGCGTTCTTCGCTTGTCAATCATCCAACAAACTGCTTCTTTTCTCCATTTTGAACCGTTCCTTTTCTGTCTGCATAATCCCCCTGTACCTTTGCCTCTATCATAAAGAATTCCTGCTTCCACCATGTTTTCTTACGGCACTTTCGGTTTCAAAAGTGCCTACTCATAAACAGTAAGGGAATTTCTCCACTCCTATTTCCATGCAAAATCTTATCTTGACATCCCTGTTTTTCCGTACTATAACAAGGGCAAGCATAAGCCGCCTATGCGCTTATGCCCGTTTCATAGCACCTTACAGATTATATCTGTACAAGACTGACACGGAGGACATTATAATATGAAACAGAACTCACGAATCCAACTGGAAAACACCTTGATCGGCGCACTTGGCGTTCTTTCCCTTGTACTTTTTATTCTCAGCTTCCTGCCAGGGCTGGGACTGGCAAACCGCGTCGGTATCCTTCTGGAAATGGGGCACATGGTACAGCGTGCCTTTTCTGTCGTGCTCTTCATCCTGACCTTCCAGCTTTGGAAACGGAAGCGCGCTGCCTGGAACATTGCTGTTCTCCTGCTGTTTTTAAGCTTTTTACGCGGGCTGACAGCACTTTCTTCGCCTTTATATCTTCCGTTTCACCTGGCAGAAGCCGTATTATTTCTGCTTCTCCTGTGTTTTCGGAAGGACTTCTGCTGTCCGTCTGACCGGCGCAGCCTCGGACGCTCTCTACTGTTTCTGCTGCTGGCACTGGCAGGCATCATCGTCAATGCCGGTATCAGCTATCATTTTTCGGTAAAACCGCTGGGAGAAACCTCTCTTGACTCGCTGATGGATAGTCTCATTCAGGGAACTGCCATGATTTTCGGCATGGGAAATCCGAGCAATGTTTCACGTGAAACACATGTAGTCGAACTGGTTACATTCTGGTTCAGCTGGGGCTGCATCCTCGCCTCCATTCTGTATGCGGTCCGCCCATGGCTGCTGCATCCAGTCAGCCATGCTTCGGATTTGATGCATGCCCGCACCCTCGTCAACCTGTACAGCCAGAATCCCAGCGCCTACCTGACGCTGGAGGATGACAAGCTCCTATATTTCGGTCAGAAGGTGGACGGCGTCATCCCCTACGGAGTCGTCGGCAGCACCATCGTTATCAACGGCGATCCCATCTGCGCAGACAGCGATTTTCCGGTTCTCCTGGCAGAATTTAAAGAATTTTGCCAGCGCAGCGCTCACAACCTGTTTTTTATCAGCGTCACTGACCATTTTCTGGAAGAATATAAGAAGCAGGGCTTTGGATGGGTCAAAAACGGGGAGGAAGCCCGTTTCCACCTTGCGGACTATGAAATCTCTGGCAAGAAAGGCGCCAAGATGCGGATGAACATCAATCACGCCCGGAAAGCCGGGGTCGTCGTCCATGAATACTGCCCGCTGAAACAGCGGGATGCACAGATTGAGGCAGATCTGAACCGCATCACGAACGAATGGCTGCAACAGAAAAAGAGTTTGATGCTGACTTTCGTTATGGGAACTGTCGGGCTGGAAAATCCGATGGACAAGCGATATTTCTACGCCACCGACGCCGACGGAAAAATCGTGGCATTCATCGTGTTTGTCCCATTTCTCGGCAAAAGAGGCTACATGGCGGACGTCACCCGCCACGGAACCGGCGCACCGAGCGGCGTGATGGAGACGATTCTTTACGACGCATTTCAGGTTTTCAAAGACGAGGGCATTGAGTATGGCAGCCTCGGTGTTGCCCCGCTCGCTGGCTTGGAAAATGACAGCCCTAATCCAGTCGAAAAGCTGCTCTGCTTCGCTTACGACCACCTGAATGACTGTTATGGATTCCGCGACCTCTACCGTGCCAAGGAAAAATACAGCCCGACCGAATGGGTTCCTTCCTATTATATCTACCTGCCGAAGATTCCAACACCAGACATGTTTTATGCCCTTGTGACGATTCAGAATCCGCATCAGATCCGCGAGGCAGCGGAGGATCTGGTAAAAGGATGGGCGCAGCGACTGAGAAACAAGAGGGCTTCCCTGACACATCAGAGTAAACCATCTCGCCAGGTAAGTTGGGC
>NZ_FR895049.1:33652-36350 GCF_000434655.1 Clostridium sp. CAG:43
TTGGGCTGCTTCTTCCAGAACGAAGCAGCCCGACACAAGAAAGCAGACAGATGCAGATAAAAAGGCAGACTAAACTCAGCTTTTATCATGCTGGATGCAGCCTGATAAATTTCATTTTTTTACCAGAAAAGAGGCGCTCTTACGATGAAACATTCCGGTTATCTCACCACCTCCGGCGCAGAAATCTACTATGAACAGTACGGCTGCGGCACACCGCTCCTTATCCTGCATGGAAACAGCCAGTCCCTTGCCGTCTTTTATCCATTTCTGCGCACGTTTCTGCCCGATTTTCAGGTGATTCTGATGGACAGCCGGGGACATGGACGTTCCCGGCTGTCTGCCCACACAGCGCTCCACGGGTTCTCTACAGAGGATATGGCAGACGACGTTATCGCCCTGCTTAACCACTTACATCTTTCCTCCGTCCACCTGCTGGGATTCAGCGATGGTGCCAATATCGGGCTGGAGATCGCATGCAAATACCCGGAGCGGCTGAAAAAGCTCATCTGTATCAGCGCCAACGCCTCACCGGACGGGCTGCTCACGCCGCTATACCTTGCCGCCCAAATGCTGCACAGCATTTTAAATCTCCTGGGGAATCTCCTGCTGCCTGTTTTAAAATGCAGCTTCTCTTCTGCCTCTGCATCCTCTGGGTCCTCCGCGGTCTCTGCACTGTCCACCCCAAAAGTTTCCCTGCCATTTCAGAAGAATTTCTCTGTTTCCGCCACATCCGCAGTTTGTGCCGACAAAGAAAGGCAATGCCATTTCGGGTCAATTTTCCCCCGGATTCCGGCAGAACAAAAAAAGAAGCCTGACTTTCTTACCCGGCTGACGCACCGCGTCCTCCGCCGTCGAAATCTGACTTCTCTTTTACTTCACTCGCCCCGTTTAAGTGCCCGGAAATTGCAAACCATCTCCGTTCCTGTGCTGCTGATCGCCGGAACCCGGGATCTCATTAAGCCCTCACACTCCCGCTGGTTAGCAAGGCAGATTCCAACCAGTCGGCTTCTTTTAATGACCGGGGGACGGCATACTTCCATATTCCGGACACCGGCGCCTTATCTGCGCGCAATTCTGGCATTTCTGCGCCGCAGCTAAAGTATCCTCACTCTTCCTGCTGCTCCGCTTTCCTTGCTCCATTCACTTTTAGGTTCTATACTTTTCCTCTTCAAGCATCTCTACCGGACAGCATCCGCAGCTGCCGTGTTTCGAGCACTCAACTCAAAGCACCTCTCAGCACAACTTCCGCCCATTATCCACTTCTTCCTTCTGGCAGATCTCATCCAGCACCCAGTTTCCATCTTCCAGAACAAACCTCCAATATTCGAAGAAATCTTCCATTTTCCGGGAGCCCTTCAAAAGTTCTCCTGTTTCTTCGTGATACACATAGTCGATCATCTTTCCATGGATCAAATACCAGATATAGTCGCGGTCGTCGCCGTCCTCATTCTCCGCTTCCACCAAAATCGCATCCAGAAGCTGGATCCCTTCCATGACAAACACCTCATGGCGCATCCTGCTCCACTCAAATTTCGTCTGAAACTCCTGCTGCATCTTCTGGCTCAGGTAAGGATGCCCTTTTTCCAGATCACGATCCCGCCAGCATTCCTGAATCCGGTAATATGATTCCCGCACCCGTTCCTGTATCTCACTCCGATCCCAATGATCTTCTCCGATGGAAAATTCTTTCAATTTTTCACGGGCTGCTGCCTGTTTCTTTTTTGCCCGGTGCAGGTATGTAATGGTTCCGGCACTTCCCAGAATCACAAAGGTTCCCGTAAGCAAAAGCGCCTGAAACGCACCCGCCCGTCCGCCTTGTCCCCGGCTGCTGCTTGTATGATGATGGGAAGAACCACCTCCGCCACCTCCGCCGCCGGAAGCACCTCCCGCTCTGGCAAAGGCGGTAAAAGATCCAAGAACCATCATGGCTGCTGTCAGGCAAAGCAGGCGGACGAACGTTTTCCGGCACAAGCGACCTTTCTTTCCCAATCTGGAACCCACCCTGATTCCGCCGTTTTCATTTTCTCCCCTGCTTCTCCCCGTTGCTTTCACATCTCTCATATGAATTCTCCTAAAATCTCCCACACCTACTCGCGCTGCTGATCCTCCGGCTCCCTGCAGACATCCACCCAGCCTTTCGCTCCGGACACTTCTTCCAATTCCGGGATCGTGAGACGTACCGCACTGTGGTCGTCTCCCGCTGCCGGATAAACCGTCTCAAAACGCTTCAGGCTCTCATCCAGATACACTTCAATTCCATCCTTGATACCAAACGGGCAGACCCCACCCGGCGCATGACCGGTAACCTCCTCCACCTGCTCAAACGGGATCATCTTTGCTTTCACGTGAAACGTATCTTTATATTTCCGGTTATCCACTTTCGCAGTACCTTCTGTCAAAATCAATACCGGCTGTTCTCCCTGCAAAAAGGACATCGTTTTCGCAATCATCCCCGGCTCCACGCCTAATGCCTCCGCTGCCAGCGCAACCGTCGCTGTGGACTCTTTTAACTCAATAACATGATCCAAAAATCCGGCTTCCTTTAAGTAACTTTCTGCTTTTTCCAGTGACATGGTTGTTTTCCTCCCGTATCCTCTATCGATTGATCTGCCGTATCAATTTCTTTTATATTTTAGAACTCTTTCATCTTTCCCATCATATCACACTTTCATTTTCCATATCAATATTTCTATAAATA
>NZ_FR895050.1:0-753 GCF_000434655.1 Clostridium sp. CAG:43
TACAGGTTGCTATTTCACTCTCATAATTCGCTTTTTTTACCGCTGCAGCACCATACACCAAACCGGTGCCGACACCATCGAAAGCAGCGTCGTAAATACCACACACTTCGTCGCAAAGACTTCATCCCCGCCATATTTCGCGGCAAGAATCGCCGTCGTGCTTGCTGCCGGCATCGCTGCCAGCACCACAGAAATCCCCATCACCAGCGTGTCGATATGGAACAGCAGACAGCCGGCCCACACAAGCGCCGGGATCAGGATCAGGCGCACGGCGGCATAGTAGCAGCTGAGTGGCGTGATCATCGTCTTCATATCTGCCTCCGCCAGAACGGTTCCGACGAAAATCATGGAGACTGCCGTGTTTGCCTTGTTTAAGCTATGTACCGTATCTCCCAGGAATCCCGGAATCTGCATCTGTAAAAGCATCAGCACAAAGCCGATGAATACGGAGACAATACACGGATGCGTGCATATCTTTTTAATCAGCGTCTTTCGATCCGGCGCCTTCGTAAAATACGTCATTCCCAGCGACCACATCGCAGTTCTCTGCGGAATCAGGTAAAAAGAGGCGTAGAAAAGCCCCATCGAGCCGAAGATGCCCTCCGCCACCGGATTTCCCAGAATCCCGGCATTGGACGCCATCGTCGCGTATTTGAGGACCTTCTTCTTTTCCTCTCCCACACCCGGGTACAGTACCATATTTAAGATATAACAAGCCACCTGAACCATACACGAGACGAGCAGCGCCTGTGC
>NZ_FR895050.1:784-10780 GCF_000434655.1 Clostridium sp. CAG:43
AAGATATCCATGCTCAGTTCTACTTCAAATGACTCGATGATACTGCAGGGAAGTGTCACAAAGATGACCAGATCCGCAATGACCCTTTTTCCCTCATCCGTGATAATTCCCTTCTTCTTTAAGAATGCACCCAGAATCATCAGGGAAAATAACATTCCCTGCATCCGGTACAAACCATCTAAATTCAAAGCATTTCCTCCGTTTCACACTCTCTCATCACTCAATGATGATTCCCGCATCCGTCTTACTTCCCGGTGCACTGCTTCCATTCGGGGAACCGCTGCCGGAAGGTTTTTCTCTGCCATTCTCCGTCTCGCCGGTGCCAGAATTTCCGCCCGGAAATGCCGACGAAGAACCGCCAGACTCTGCCTCACTGCTCTCCCGCGCATTTTCCTTTGATGCATGCGTACCGTCCGGACGGCTTTCCTGCTCAGAAACGTCATTCTCCTGTGTTTCCGAAGCATTACCGGTCTCTTTCTCGGACTCGTCGCTGCCGCTCCCGGCTTCCTGGCTTTCGTCCGCGCCGCTCTCCTGCGTCGGATCCAGGATGGAAATTGTCGTCGCCTCGGTCGTCTTCGGCAATGCCTTCGTTTCTGCCTGTTTCGTGCCATGAACGCCTGTATCTGATACAATTTTCTGACTGATCGTCCGGACCGTCTCAGTCGGCGTGTATTCCTCATCGCCAAACAGGAAATGATGCAGCTCGATGACATTGCTCTCCAGCGTCTGCGGGATGACGCAGGCGCCCTTGCGTCCCATCTTCTTTTCCCTCAGCTCCGACGGGAAACCGGTCGTCTCGGTCAGATGGTAACGCGTAATATTTCGTCCTATCTTCAACAGATCATTGATCTCGATGCTGGTCGCCACCTGTGGAAATACCGTCTGCACAATATTGTTGATCGTCGCCCAATCTGCTTTTTTCATCTTCTCAAACGCGAGGGAAATAACCTTTCTCTGCCGTTCGGTACGGGCATAGTCCGTATCCATCAGACGGAGACGCCCATATGCAACCGCCTGCACACCGTCCAGATGGTTCATGCCCGCTGATTTAAGCTGGGTCGAAGCGACGCCGGTCGCCTTGACCGTCTCAGAAATGAACGCATTGATATAATAAAACTCTGATTTCGTGATCTCCACGTCAATGCCGCCCAGAATGTTGATCGCATCTGCAACGGCTTTCCAGTTAAAGGTCGCATAATCGTCAATATCGATATCCAGGTTCCTATTGAGCGCCTTGACAACCTGCTCCGGTCCGCCCTGCATATAAGCGGCGTTGATTTTGTTGTAGGTATTCTTGTCGCTGATATTTAAATATGAATCCCGGTACACCGAAACCAGACGTATCTCACCGGTTCCCTGATCGATGTTGCAGAGAATATTAACATCCGAGTTATTGCCCTTTCCGACCGATGAGTTACGGCTATCCACGCCGAAAACCGCGATCGTCCAATAACCGCTCATCTGCTCCTGCTTCTCCTCCGAAATCTCGACGTTTTTGATCTCATCCGGGTTCCACGGAAGCCGCTGCATCAGATCCAGACGGCTGCTGATATACGAATATCCCGCAAAGCAGAGAATTCCGATCAGCACTGCAATCTCCAGAAGAATAAACCATATCTTCCGCTTCTTTTTCCGGCGCGCTTTCAATTTAACCGGGTCGGCGTAAATATCCGACCGGTTCATGGTCCGGGTTTTCTCCTGATTCCGGCTCTCCCGGCTGCTGCCAGGCTGCGTCTGTCCCCTCTTTGCCGCTTTCTGACCACTTCGGCTTCTATCTCCGCTCCGGTGGGATCCGTCCTCCCGGCGTTCCGTAAATGAATCCGTGATCAGTGTCAGACCATCGTCTTCCATCTCCGACGGTTTTGCCCGTCGGCTCCGGCGGTGTCCTGACCTATCTCTTTCTTCTTCATATCCCATGTGGTTTTCCTCATCAATACGCGTTTTTATTTATAAAGCCCTTAAAAACCGTCAAAAACATGATTTTAAAATCAAATCCCAGCGTCCAGTTCTCGATGTAATACAGATCATGCTCAATCCGCTTCGTGATCGAGGTATCGCCCCGGTAACCATTGACCTGTGCCCATCCGGTCATTCCCGGACGCACCTGGTGTTTGATCATATAACGCGGAATCTCTTCCTTGAATTTTTCAACGAAAAACGGGCGTTCCGGGCGCGGTCCAACCAGGCTCATATCGCCCTTCAGAACATTAAACAGCTGCGGAAGCTCGTCAATGCTCGTCTTCCGGATAAATCTTCCAATCGGAGTCACACGCGGGTCTCCCGGCGTCGTCCACTGGCTTTTCTCCTTTGCCGCCGACTGTACCGCCATCGAGCGGAACTTATACATCTTAAACGGCTTATTGTGAAGTCCCACCCGCTCCTGACAGAAAATGACCGGTCCCGGCGAAGTCGCCTTTATAAGAATCGCCGTCACCAGCATCACCGGTGAAAACAGGATGAGCGCCATCATGCCGCCGACCAGATCCATCGTCCGCTTCATCGTTGCGTTGAGCAGATTCGTGAGCGGCACATGGCGAATGTGGATCACCGGAAGTCCCTGCAGATCCTCCATAAACGGACGGGTCGGGATAAAGTTATAATAATCCGGGATAAATTTCGTATGCACACCCGATTTTTCACAGCCTGCCACGATTTTTTCCAGTTTTCCATACTCCTGGATGCTCAGGGTGATCGCGATCTCATCCAGCGTATTGAGCGCCAGAATCGTATCCAGATCGTCAATTTTGCCGATCACGCGCACTCCCTTATATTCTTTGCCCCACTCCTCATGGTCATCCAGAATACCGCGAATTTTATAGCCCCACTCCGGGTTGACATTCACACGGTCAATAAATCCTTCCGCTGCCCGGCTGTAACCGACCAGAAGCAGATGCTTCTGGTTATATCCCTTCGACCGCATCGACCGGAGCGCTATCCGCAGGATATTCCGCATCAGAATCTCAGCAAAGAGATTGATGCCAAAAAACAAAAATACCATCGGACGGGAGAAGTTGTGGAAATACTCATTTTTACCGCCCAGGTAAAGCATCAGTGAGATCACCAAAAGACCGATGATGTTCGCCTTGAAAATATTGGCTAACTCCACCCGTCTTCCCTGAACCCGTTTGGGCGTGTAAAGATGAAAAAATGCGTATAAAATCAAATAAAACGGTACAATAAGAACGCCAGCCGCCAGATAGACGACTGCCATTGCGCTCTTATTATGCCCTGTTACATTAAACCACGGCGTTCCATTGACGATAAACCACGCAAGTGCGTAGGCGCATGCGATGACACATGCGTCCAGCACTACGTGGAAATGGTTCAGCCGTTTCTGGTTATCTTTTATCATAGTATATCACCTGAATTCGGATTAAGCTCCCGGACCTGCTGGACCGCCGGGGCCTGCTACATCGCTGTTTCCGGAATCCCCCGGTTCCTGAATCTCTGTGACCGGACTTTTCACACCGGAATTATCCGACGCACCCGGAGAAGTCTTTTCACTGGATGCCGATGTCTCTGCCGCCGTTGTGGTTGTAGATCCCGGTTTTGCAATGGAAGACTTCGTCTCCGATGTGCTGCCTGGTCCGGATAAAGAATCATCCGCCTCGGTTGTCCTATCCGTATGATTGTTCTTGCCGGGAGTCGTCGTTGTTCCTGGTCCCTTACCGCTGTTGCTCTTCGACTCTTCTTCCTCCCAGTCAATCCAGTCTTCATCCGGATCAAAGATCTCGTCCAATCCGATCGAGCTCTCGCTCTCACCCTTCTTGGTCTCATCTCCGCTCTCGTCATCCGACTCGTCCGAAGCACTCGTCGATGACTTCTTAGCGGATGCTTCCGCCGCTGCCTTTGCGGCAATCCGGCTCGCCCGTTTCTTGATAAACGTCTGGGCGCTGACACCCTGATCGACCGGAACATGACCGATCAGCTTCGCATTCGTCGTAAGACCTGTTACCTGCGCGATATGGTTGCTATACTCCTTGACATTGGACGGAACCTGATAATCTTCCTCATCAAACAGGAACTTATGAAGCTCTTTTACGTTGTACTCCAGTGTCTGCGGGATAACGCAGTCGCCGATCTTTCCAACATCCTGCTCGCCTCTGGCTGCCGGGAATCCGGCGGTCTCACCGATATGGAACTTCGCGATATTGCGTGCCAGCGGAATCAAATCCGTAATATCAACATTGGTTGCAAGCTGCGGCATGATCGTCTGAATCAGACAGTTGAGTGTCGCCCAGTCTGCATTTTTTGCCTTATCAAAGGCTTTCTGAAGAATAATTCTCTGACGCTCGGTACGCGCATAGTCCGTATCTGAATAACGGATACGTCCGTATGCAACTGCCTGGATACCATCCAGATGTACATTGCCCGCATGGGTCAGCTGATGAGAACCGATACCTGTCTCCTTTACTGTCTCCGTGATGAAGGCATTGATCCAGGAGAACTCTGCATCACTCAGCTCGACATCTACACCGCCCAGAATGTTGATAGCATCCGCAACCGCTTTCCAGTTGAACGTCGCATACTGGGTAATGTTAAGACCCAGGTTCTTATTCAGCGCCTTAACTGCCTGCTCCGGACCGCCCTGTGCGTAAGCGGCGTTGATCTTATTATAAGAGTTTTTATCGTTGATATTCAGATAACTGTCCCGGAATACCGATACAAGGCGGATCTCACCCGTCTCCAGATTGATATTGGCAATCATGTTGACATCCGCGTTCGTACCTTTTCCGACATTCATCTGCCCGTGCTGACTTCGCGAATCGACACCGAAGCACGCTACGGTCATGTAGCCCTTCATATCATCGATCTGTTCCTGGGACAGGTTGACGTTCTTAACCTGGTCCTCATTGAAATCAATCTTCTGCATAGAACCGAAGGTTCTGTGATACATATACCAGAATGCACCGCCCAGAATCATCAATATAATCACGACAATCTCCGCCGCAATGATCATATGCTTTCTGTGGCGCGCCGATTTACGGTAATGGCTGCCGCGGCGTCCCGAACTCTTTTTTCCACTTCCAGCGCTCTTAGGACCGCTGTAGCCGGAACGTACTGAACTGCTGCCCGCCTCACCTTTTCTCTGGCTATTTTCGACTGTACTGCTGACTCTTCTGCGGCTGGTGCCGGAAGCAGAACTGCTGCGCGAAGAATGCCCTGCCTGACTGGCACGGCTGCTTCTGCCCTCGCGGCGCGCCCTCATGCGCTCCAGCTCATCATCCTCATAATTCATAAGCTACCTCATCTTTCACTTGCTTGCTGCCGCTCAGACATTGTCTGATAAGCAGCCTTTCTCCGTGCTGCATCCGCTAAACCATGACCGTTCACACATCGCGCAAACTCTAAGTTACTGTCCACGCATACGTGCCCAGTAACAACTCTAACCTTTTCCTCACGATTTATCAGATGCTGCTTTTTTCTCGATCTGTCTCACAGCAAATTCATAGACATAGAGAAATGTCCCGGCTAAAAGTTCCAGCTCTATCGCCAGATAATTTTTAAGCCGTTCCGGGCGGTACGCCACTTTTTTACACTTCTTTGCCGTCCGTATGCCTTCTTTCAGACCTTCCAGATAATCTTTTCCAAACCCGAGTTTCCTGAAAAATGAATATTTCACGAAAATCCCCGCTGCGATCGGAATCGCATTTATGATAAGCTGTAAGCACGGCATATTTTTATAATTCAGATACACATTGTTGCGTGCCGCCAGCTTAACCTTGAATGAATTGTACTTGGAACCGCTGGTTCCGCTTCCGACGTGCCATACCAGCGCCGCCGGGCAGTATATATTGTCATACCCCGCAATCCGGGCTCTATATCCCACATCAATATCTTCCAGATAGGCAAAATGCATCTCATCGAAATAGCCTATCTCCTCAAATACCTCTCTCCTGTAGATCGCTGCGCCCGCGCACGCCGAGAATACCCGGCTTGAACGGCGGTAATGCGTAAGATCCCGTCCCACGCCGCGCTGGTACGCCCAGCCAAGCAGGGAATACATATCGCCTGCATCATCCAGCCTGTCCGGATGGTACATCTGGATCATCCGGCTGCTGACGGAAAAGATGCGCTCCGACTGACCGATCGCACGCACCATCTCCGCCACGAAATACTCGTCCACCCGGACGTCATTATTTAAAAGCAGCACATACGGTGTGTCTGCCGCCTTAATTCCGACGTTGACTGCGCCGGAAAATCCCGTGTTTTCCGGCAGGAAAATCGTATCGATCTGATGTTCCTTCAGCCACTCCACGCTTCCGTCCGTCGAACCGTTGTCCACCACCAGCGTCCGAAAATTCGGATACGTCTGTGCATTCAGTGAACGGATGCATTCGTCCATAAACTTCAACCCATTATAATTGGGAATAATAATTGTCGTTGTAATCTCCATCCCGGGTTATACCTCCAGATGATACGGTTCTCCGATTTTCTCTTTTTTCAGATCCCTGAGGGCGAAATTGGACTTCCGCAGCGTCAGGTTCGGATTGTAATAAGGATCTCCATTTTTAAGGATCTCCGGCCAGCGCTCCGAGAAAATCTTGATCTCCCTGTTAAAACGTGCCACCTTCTCCGGCGTATCCTCCAGTCCTCTTGACTTCGACTCATAATGATACAGCAATGCGTACGGATTGTAAACCACTAAATGATTTGATGCCCGCACTTTCATGCAATAATCGATATCGTTAAATGCGACCGCCAGCTTCTCCGTAAAGCCGCCGACCTCATCAAAGAGCGCTTTCTTTGTCATCAGGCACGCCGCCGTCACAGCGCTGTAATCCTGTGTACTCATCGCACGGTGGAAATAGCTGTTTTCCGCCTTATGAAGCCCGATAAACGTATGCCCTGCGATGCCGCCGAAACCAATCACGACGCCCGCATGCTGGATCGTATCATCCTGATAGAGCAGTCTCGCGCCAACTGCGCCGACGTCCTCCCGCTGGCACAGTCCCAGCATCTCCTCGATGAAATTCTCCGCAATCAGCTCGGTATCATTATTTAAAAACAGCAGATATTCGCCCTTTGCGAAGGTCACGCCGAAGTTGTTGATCGCCGAATAGTTAAACTCGCGCTCCCAGGTTACCACATAGACATTGGAAAATTCCTTCTGAATCTTTTCATAGTATTCAAAGGTTTCCCTCTCCGTGCTGTTGTTCTCTACAATGATAAACTCAACATTGCGGTACGTTGCCCGCGTCTCAATCGCCCGCAGGCATAGATCCAGATCCGTATGGTGATCCTTATTCGGAATGATGATCGATACCAGCGGTTCCCCCTGAATTTTATATACAGAGTGATAAATGCCGTAGTCCACACCTTTTTCCACGCGCTCCGCCTCGATACCGACGCGTTTATAATGATCCGTGATCGCGCGCGCACCCGCATCAAATGCGTACAGCTTGCTCTCCGGGTTGCTCGCTGTCGAATCCTTGTGGCAGCGCCAGTGATACAGCACCTTCGGGATATGGCGGATCTCCTTCGCCTTCTCCGTACAACGGAAAATGAAGTCATAATCCTGCGCTCCGTCGTATTCCTGACGGAAGCCGCCCACCTGCGCTGCCAAATCGTGGCTGACTACAAACAGATGGCAGATATAGTTGACGCTGCGGAGCAGATCGATATTGAAATCCGGCTTAAAATGCGGATCAAACAAAGCGCCGCCGTCCATATCCAGCTTATCCTCATCCGAATAGAAGCAGTCGCATCCCGGATGTTCCTGTAACAGTTTCGCACACTCATAGAGAGCATTCGGTGTCAGCTTATCGTCATGGTCTGCCAGCACGATATAATCGCCGGTCGCCATATCCATTGCTGCATTCGTATTGCCGGAAATGCCCTTATTTTCGCCTAAAATTACGTATTTAAAGCGGCTGTCCTTCTTCGCATACTGCTCCAGCACCCGCTCGCAACTTTGTCCTGCCGGACTGCCGTCCGCCACGCAGACCTCCCAGTTTGCGTATGTCTGTTCCGCGATCGAATCCAGCATTTCCCGCAGGAATCGCTCCGGTGTCTTAAATGCCGGAATCACGATCGAGAATTTAACCGGCGCGTCAAACACCTTTTTCCTCTGCTCCTCCAGCTCCTCCGCCGTCGGCTTCGTCAGTGAATACCACTCGCCGTAATCGTAGTCATTGTCAATTCCCTGCAGTTTGTGCTTGGATTTTACCAGCAGGGCTTTCAGACCGTTTTCCTTCCAGAAATCCAGACAGACCCGCACAGTCTCCATGTTCATCAAATCGCGGATCTTCTGCATCCGCTTGTGCGCCACACTGCTGCGCTTGCGGATCAGTTCTTCATTATATTTAATGCGGATTTTGCGTCCCTCGCCTTTTGCGATCAGATAATAATCTTTTCCGCGCTCATACGGGAACTGGATATCAAATCCAAGCTCTTTTTCTACCGTTCGCCCAAAATAAATCTGGCTGACGTCGTCGCGGCGGGTCGCCACATACTGAAACCGGATCGGCTGATGTGCCCCATCTTCAACCTGATAGGTGATCTCCGTTTCCGGCGTCTTTCCGATCGCCCAGCCATTGAGCTGAATCGAATTTTCACGAATCCGAACTACATCGACATTACATTTCATGCTGTTTGCCCCCAACTTTTTTCACCGGTGTATCAAAATTCAGCCGCTCTTCCTCCACTACCAGCGGACGCTTCATGACTCTCGAATTGATCGATAAAATATACTCCCCCACCAGACCGATGAAAAAGATCTGAACCGACCCTAAAAAACACATTCCAATCAGAACCGGCGCCATACCAGCCGGAAAATCATACCAGTGAAGCAGTTTCATCACCAGATATACAATCGCCACGATCATACTGATCGCCGCGCAGATACTTCCAAAGATCGTCGCCAGGCGCAGACCGACCTTCGTATAGGAGGTCACACTGAGCATCGCGGCATCGTAGAGCCGGTAAAAATTGTTGTGTGTCTTGCCTGCGCGGCGCTGCGGCTGGATATATGGAATCTCCTTGCGCTTATAACCAAGCTCCGCCACGATTCCGCGCAGAAACGGCGTCGGATCGTCAAGCTCCCGCAGAATCTCAATAAAATCGCGGTCATACAGACCCGAACCGGTAAAATGCTCAATCTGCTCGACATCGGAGAGTTTCTTTATCATCTTGTAATAGCAGCTCCTCAGCGCATACATGATCGGGTTTTCCTTGCTTCCCGTCTTGATGCCGATGACAATCTTGTAGCCATTTTCCCACTCATGGACATATTTCGGGATCATATCGACCGGATCCTGAAAATCTGCCACCATGCTGATCACACAGTCGCCGGTACACTGTAACATTCCATAATACGGGGAATTGAACTGTCCAAAGTTTTTGACATTAAAAATTGCCTTGATCCGTGGATTCTCGCTGCAGATCTTCCGAAGAATCGGGCGCGTCTGGTCCGTCGAATCATTGTCGATAAAGACAAGCTCATAGTCATATTCCGGCAGATCGCGCTCCAACGTCTCCACAACCGCCTCGCTGATCGGACCTACATTCTCTTCCTCGTTGTAGCAGGGAATTAATATACTGATTTTTTTCATACTTTTCTGATTCCTATTAATTTGCTTTTTGTTTGAACTCTTCTATTTCGTTCCACCAAATTTCGAACACAAAAAAAAGAGAAAGCCGCTTCGGCTATACTGCCTTTATTTTAAACGTCTTTCTCTCTTTTGACAACCTACAATTTTCTTAACGATTTTTGGCTGCTTCGCTATTTACTTGGCATAAACTGATAAAATATGTCCAAATATTTACCATTCTCTCCCGTCACTCTGCACAGAGGGCAGAAAAATCATTTCTGAAAAGCCAGAATTCTCTTCATTCCTTCTTCAAAATATACCTGTGGCTTCCAGCCAACCACCCGCTCCATCTTGCGGATATCCGGGATCAGATTGACGATTCCCTCTGCATTCGGCGGGCGGACGCCAAATTCCATGCTGCCCTGCCTGCCGCATAGCTCATAGACCGTCTCGACAAACCCGC
>NZ_FR895050.1:10823-21850 GCF_000434655.1 Clostridium sp. CAG:43
CCTGTCTCATCCATCGGACCGCCCAGATTGTAGACACATCCGTGATCCGTGAGATTTCCCGCATATTCTGCCAGATCCGCCAGAGCGCGCCCCGCATCGTCAATATACATGAAGTTCCAGAGCTGCGTGCAGGCGGTCATCGTCATCTTCTCCCCTGCCCGGAAGACCCGGACACAGGAGGAAAGAAGCGACCACGGGTGATCGCCCGGTCCATACGTGCTGAAAATCCGTGCATGCCCATAATCCAGTCCCAGTTCCCGGCAGAGCACTTCCGCCTGCTGCCGGACTGCCAGTTTCGCGCGTCCATACGGGGAGGTCGGCTCGCAGACCGTCTCCTCGTCTGTCAGCTCGCTCTTGACGCCATACTCCGCCTGCGAACCTGTAAAGAGAAACCGCCGGCACCCGAGGGCTTTCGCCACGCGGACGGCATTCAGCGCGTCCTGCACGCTCTCCTCCTGGACTGACTCATTTTTCCGTGAATCACTCCCTGCACCGCGCCAGCCCATATGGAGAAACACATCGCATCCGCCCGGAATCCGTTCCGGCAGTTTCGAGAGATTCCCCAGATCCTCCTCCAAAATCGTGAGTCCCTGCGGAAATTTTCCATTTTCCCGCAGCAGATCCGATTTCGTCGAATGTTCCCGCAGTACGGCGTATACCTGATGTCCGCGATGTAACAGCTCGCGCACCACCCCCAGACCTACAAAGCTGGTGGCACCTGTGACAACTATCTTCATTCTATCGTTTCCTTTACTATTTTTTAATACGCGGAATCAGCATGATACGGTCCATCTCCTCGTCCGGAAGGAATGGGGACAGATCCTCCAGCGGCGGCGATACAAGCGTTCCGTCCGGCAGTCTCTTCGCCGCGGACTTTGGCTCAAAGTTCTGATCCAGCGTTACAAATACCTCGCAGATCACCGGACCGTCCATCGCCAGCGTTTCTTCTACCTTCTCGCCCAGCTCCTTGTTTCCATGAATCGCTACATATGGGAATCCATACGCCCACGCCAGCTTTTCCATACTCGGGAATCCAAGATCGCCGCTGTCCACGCCGATACCGATGAGCGGCTCGCCGAAGAAATTCTTCTGGGTCTGGCGGATGGAATGGTAACCGCCGTTATTGATAATGAAAATCTTGATCGGCATCCGGTGGCTGACAACTGTCTCAAGCTCCTGTAAATTCATCTGAATACTGCCGTCTCCGGTAATCAGGATAATATCCTGGCTGTGATCTGCCACGCACGCGCCGATCGATGCCGGAAGTCCGTAGCCCATCGAAGCGATGCCGGAGTTCGAGATAAATCTCTGTCCCTTTTTCACAATATTTGCGTGTCCACACACAACATTTGCAGATCCATTCCCCACAACCACGATCTGGTTCTCATTTAAACGGCGGCTCATCTCATACGCAAATGCATATACGTTTGCCTCTGTCTCCGTGCCGCCGTTCATGTGCTTCGGCAGAACCACCGGATAATCATGCTTCCAGCCCTGGCAGATACGCAGCCACTCTGCCTGCGCCTCCTTGTACTCCTGCGTCATCGAAGCCGCGCCGTCCGCTTTTCCTTCCTCCGAAAGAACCTCGTCCATCACGGTCAGAAGATCCTTCACATCCGCGTGAACCGGCATGTCCACATGCAGGGTCGGCTTTTTCAGCTCTTCGGCATCGATATCATTCACAATCACATACGCCTCGCGCGCCCAGGTAGTAAAACGGTAACCGACCTGACGGAAACTCAGACGGCTTCCGAGCGACAGCACCAGATCGCTGTTCTGGATCGCGAAGTTGCCCGGGCGATCGCCGACGTTGCCGCCTTTTCCGATGTACAGCGGGTGTTCGTCATAGATACAGTCGATGCTGTCCGCGCCGGTCACAACCGGGATTCCCAGCTTTTCAACCACGCGCATGAAAACATCGTGCGCCGCGCCGATACGGATACCATTTCCGGCATTGATCACCGGACGTTTGGAGGTGCGGACTTTCTCGATGATCGCACGCGCCGTCTCCTTCGTCACACGTGCCGGAAGTTTTGCACGAAATTCACCTTTTCCGGCGGTATCCTCCGGGATCTCGGACGCGCTCTCTGCCGCCCAGCCAGTTCCGCCTGCCTCATAATCCTCCGGATCAAAGCCGATCAAATCGTCTGTCTCGATCATTGCCGCCTGCACATTCAGCGGAATATCCAGCCAGGTAGGACCCGGACGACCGTTGTAAGCCAGATACAGGGCTTTTTCCACACAGAAGCGGATACGCATCGGATCGATCACCATCTCACAGTATTTTGTCATATTGGCAACCGATTTGGTGATATCATACTCCTGATCGCCCATCGCGCGCAGGTGAAGTCCCGTGCTGCGCGCTGTCGTGTCATAACGCACCTGTCCGGAAATGACAAACATCGGGATTGAATCCAGAAATCCGCCCGCAACGCCGTTCATCGCATTGATGCCGCCAGGTCCCGTCGTCACGCACACTGCCGCAATCTTGTTGTGGATGCGGGCATACGCCTCCGCTGCCATCGCACATGCCTGCTCATGATGATTGTAGAGGCAGTGAAGTCCTTCCTGATGCCCCAGCGCGTCATCCAGATGCATCGCGCCGCCGCCCGTGATCATAAACACATCCGTGATGCCGGATGCGAGAAGCTTTTCTGCTATATAATTAGAAAGTTTCTGTTTCATTTTGATTTCCTCCTGAAAATACCTTGTCAAGTGTTCATATTACATCATAAGAACGTATTCTCACCCGTCCACTCACGAACCCGCGCTATCGCGCTCTACCGCCCTGCTTCGCATGGCTGTTCGTTCGTTAATGGCGCAAGAAAAGAATATGTCTGCTTCGCAGCCGCATTCTTTTCTTCTGCGCTCATTATACCATGACCACTAAATTCGTGAAACACCTCATTAAGTGGTCAGGTATATGTTCTCACTAGACTCGAAAATACCTCGTCAAGTGTTCACATTATATCACACATATTTATCTTTTCATAGCCAGCACGGCGTTTTCCCTTCTTCTGAAACGTTCTTTTGTTACTGCGAACAGTTACGGTCTTTTTTCTCAACTTACATTTTTCTTATGTTGTCTTGTGTTTTTCCTATTTCTTTTCTATAATAAAAGTCGGCATCCGGTTCACATCGGTATGCCTGAATCGTTACGGTTCAGTTTACTTTATGTAACTGCATTTTTATCATACAGAGGAACGTCTTATGAATCGATTAGCACAGAAAAAAAAGGTCTGCGCGCTAATTCCGGCGCGGCTTAATTCGGTTCGCTTTCCGGGAAAGGCATTGAAACAGATTAATGGGATTCCAATGGTTGTGCGGGTTCTCGCGGCGGCGCGGGACAGCGGTGTATTTGATGCCGTTTACGCTTCGACCGACAGCCCTGAGATTGCTGCTGTTTGCCAGACATATGGATTTGAGGCGGTTTTCACCTCCCATTCCCATCAGAATCCGACCTCCCGCATTCAGGAGGCGGTGACGATTCTGGAAGATTCCAAGTCTGCTTCTTCGCGGAAATTTGATTTTTATGCGATGATCGGCGGGGATGAACCGCTTCTGACACCGGAGATTCTGCAAAATTTTATGGAGCAGGCGCTTACTGTTATTACCTCAAAAGAACATGTACAACGTCCATTTCTCATCAATGCCATGGCAGATATCCCGAACAATGCCGAGACAGCCGATCCATCCAACATAAAAGTAGTCTGCCGCCCGGACGGCACAGGGCTTTACATTTCCCGTGCGCCAATTCCATTCCGCAAGGGGACGCTTGACAAACCTTCCCGGAAATTTGTGAGTATCGGGCTTTATACGCGGGAATCGCTCGATTTCTTCTGCCAGAGCAGACCGGGCATTCTGGAACAGATCGAGGGCGTGGATTTGCTGCGTTTCCTCGAATATGGGAAAACGATCCTATTTCTTCCCATCTGCGGATATACGCTTTCCGTAGACACCCCCGCCGACCTTGAAACAGTACAGGCGATTTTACACAGGAGGACTAGCACCCTATGAATAAGAAAACATACCGCGGCGTGATCTTCGACCTCGACGGCACGCTGCTCGATACATCTGAAGGCGTCTTTGCGAGTGTGCGCCACACGGTAGAAGCACTTGGAAAACCTGCCCTCGACGAGGCGACACTCCGCACCTTTATCGGACCGCCCGTCAAGCTGTCGCTCATCCGCCTCTATGGACTGGACGAGGACGCCGCGAACCACGCAACCGAGATTTTCCGCACCCAGTACAAGGATCACGACCTGCTGAAAGCCGAGCCATACGCCGGTATCAAAGACCTGATCCGCGCACTCCGCGCACAGGGCTGCAAGATCGGGGTTGCTACCCTGAAACGCGAAGATTATGCGCTGACTCTGCTGGAACATTACCATTTCACAGAACTCTGTGACTCCATCTGCGGCAGCGATTTTGCCAGCAAAATGACGAAGGCTGACGTTCTGCACAAGTGCTTAAAAGCTTTGGAGTTGTCTCCATCCGAGGCAGTTCTTATCGGTGATACCTCTTCCGACGGAAAAGGTGCCAAAGAGGCAGCTGTCGATTTTATGGCAGTCACCTACGGCTTCGGACCAGATACCGCGGAGGCATGGCAGGAATATGCGCCGGTTTATACGGCAAAGGATACGCATGATATCGGGGCGTTTCTGGGAGTCAATTTTTAAAATTACAAACATAACAAGAGGACAAACATCATGAAACAAGTCAAATTACTCGACTGCACTCTCCGCGACGGCGGCTACGTCAACGACTGGGAGTTCGGTCACGACAATATTGTTACTATTTTTGAACGTCTGATCAGCGCGGGCGTGGACATTCTGGAAGTTGGTTTTCTGGATGACCGCCGCACCTTCGACCGCAACCGCACGATCATGCCGACAACCCAGTGTGCCGATCAGATTTTCGGCAAGCTGGACAAGGGAAATACGATGATCGTCGCCATGATCGACTACGGAACCTGCGATATTTCTAATTTAAGCCCGTGTTCTGAGTCCTACATCGACGGCATCCGCGTCATTTTCAAAAAACATGTGATGCATGAGGCGATCCAGTTCTGCCACGAAGTCAAAAAACTGGGCTACAAAGTGTTTGCACAGGCAGTTTCGATCACCAGCTACTCCGACCGCGAGCTTCTGGATCTGGTTGACCTTGTCAACGATCTGGAACCGTATGCGATGTCCCTTGTAGACACCTACGGTCTGCTGCATCAGGATAACCTGCTGCACTATTTCCAGCTCTTAAACTACAACTTAAAACCATCGATCGCGATCGGCTACCACTCCCACAATAACTTCCAGCTCGCATACTCGAACAGCATGGAAGTCTTACGCGAACCGGCAGACCGCACCGTTTTAGTTGATGCCACCCTGTACGGCATGGGAAAAAGCGCCGGAAATCTTCCGATCGAACTCATTTCCATGTACATGAACACCGTATTCGGACGCAATTTCAATGTCAGTCAGATGCTCGAGGCGATCGACATCAGCATCATGCCGTTCTTCCGCAAGAGCCCATGGGGATATAACCTGTTCTTCTATATTTCCGCCTCCAACAACTGCCACCCGAACTACGTCCGCTTCCTGATGGATAAGCACACCCTGTCGCTTAAATCCATCAATACGATTCTGGATGCGATTGAGCCGGAGAAAAAACTGCTCTACGACAAAGATTACATTGAAACACTGTACCGCAGGTATCAGAGCACAGAATGCAATGACGAAGCCGATATTCAGGCATTGAGTGCTTCTTGGAGCGATCGCCCGCTTCTGCTGCTCGGTCCGGGAAAGAATCTGGAACTGGAAAAGGAGGCAATTCTTTCCTATATTAAGGCGCACAATCCGATCACAATCTCCGTCAATTTTATCCCGGAGGGAATTCCAATCGATTATGCGTTCTTAAGCAATTCCAGGCGGTATGTCCAGCTCAACAACCGCCTGCTCGAGCACGCCGACGCCCAGGGACGCCCGGTGCGCGTCATCGCGACCTCGAACGTGACGAATGTCAAAGATACACATTTTGATTACACCTTAAACTATAATTCCCTGATCGACCAGAATGCAGAGATCATCGATAATTCCTTTGTCATGCTGCTAAACGTCCTGACCAAAACAAGCGTCCACCACGCCGCCTGCGCGGGATTCGACGGATATACGGTCGATGGAGACAACTACTATAATTCCGCGATGGACTACCGGATCGCGCGGGAAAAATCACAGAGTATTAACCAGTATGTGATAGATACGCTGGAGAGGCTGGCAGGAACGCTGACGCTGGAGTTCCTGACGGATTCGAAATACGTAAAATGAAAAAGAATGTGCCCTTTTTCCACATCTCTCCACCCTTTCCAGCAACGCACACTATCTTTTTACGCATAATCCCCGTATAATAAGCCCCGTAATGCAGCGATGGATTTTCGCATTTTCAAAAAGGAGAGATTATACCATGCGTAAGCAAACTAAAACTTTAGCTGTTTTATCCGCTGCGGCTTTGTTCGCGGCTGCTGCACCTATAATGACAAATACGGGAACTTACAGAGTTCTGGCGGCTCAGAGCGGCTGGACAGAGGAAGATGGTCGTCTTTATTACTACGATGAGGACGGCTATAAAGAGACAAACACATGGAAAAAGCGGAATGGCGACTGGTTTTATCTCGATGAGGAAGGCGAGATTGCTACCAATCAGAGAGTCGATGACTATTTCGTCAACGATGAGGGGCACATGGCAAAGAACCAATGGGTTTCGGCTGAAAATGAGATCAGCTACGACAGCCCGGATTCTCCGGACGGCGGCTCCTGGCTCTATTTTGGCAAAGACGGCAAGATTGTAACTGCCAAATGGATGAGCATCAACGGAAAAACCTACTATTTCGACGAGGACGGACTGATGCAGACCGGGCTTCTGGAGCTGGACGGACAGACCTACTACCTCGGCGAGGAAGATGACGGCGCCAGAAAAACCGGATGGATTCTGCTGGAAACCATCACGAAAGACACCGACGATGAAGATATCTGGTGCTATTTTGACACCGAAGGACGCATGATCGTAAACCAAATGGACCGCAAAATCGACAATGGCTACTACACCTTCATCGACGGCCAGATGCAGACAGGCTGGATCAATGTCGCGGAAGCTGGCTTTGTAAGCTCCAGCACACCTTCAAACGAAGCAGCAACAGCGGACAACTCTGCCACAGACACTGTCAGCTTAAACGATTTCCGCTATTACGATCCGGAAAATGGCGGACGCCGGGCAAGCGGCTGGTACACCATTGAAGGGGCACCGGGCATCAGCGAAGAAGAAGAGCCATTTTCCTTCTTCTTTAAAAACGGAACCGCTTACTTTGCCGAGAAGGATCTTGCTATTTTCACCATCAATTCCGAGCGCTACTGCTTCAACGAGCGCGGTGAAATGCAGACCGGGCTTCAGAGCCTGAAACAGGCGGATGGCAGCTTCGCCTCCTACTACTTCGGCGACGACGGCGTGATGCGTACCGGCAAGCAGACTATTTACAATGATGATTTAGAAGAAAACCAGATCTGGTATTTCCAGACCAAAGGTTCCCTCAAAGGACAGGGCTACCATGGCGAGCGCGATAACCAGGTTTATGTAAACGGTCTTTTAAAGAAGGCGGATCCGGAGCTCCGCTATGAGCCGGTTTCCACCGGTGAAAAACGCTACCTGGTAAACACCAGCGGCACCATCCAGAAAGCAACCTCTTCCTCCTCTTCCGCTTCCCGTCCGGAACTCGGAAAAGGGTTCAAGGATATCAAAGACAGCAATGATACTGTCTGGACAGTTGACACATCTGGAATCATCCAGTAAAATATAATATTGCATCCGTTCAAATACCGCAGGACACTTTTGTGACACCGCGGTATTTTTTCTAAAAGATGTCTTTTTTTATCGTTTTGAAAATTTTTTTGGAAATTTTTAAATTTTTTTCTAAAAACCAGTTATAATGTTCCCGATTAAAACGTATTATAATAAGGGGGATATTTTCATTTTTCTCCCAATGACTCAACTCTTACTTCTACGGAGGCAACTCTATGCGTGGTTTAAATGTTTATTGCTGTCCAACCTGTGGACATTATGGATTCTTTCAGCTCGTTGCCAATGCGGTGTGTCCGCATTGCTCAATCGCCATGACTCCTCTTCCCATTCCATATCAGGATTTCATGGACTTAGACTATCCACAGCGGCAGATCCTGATTTCCAGACACATGATTAATGCGGCGAGCCATTTGGATTCTAAAGCCAAACCGGCGAACAAGGCTAAGGCACCGGGGCAGACAAAGCCATCCGGCCGGAGCAATTCACTGGATGATGAAAAATCGGCGGATCAAAATGCAGCACCCGATAACATCAAATTGATGACCGATCATTCTGCAGCACCGGGTAAAACAAAATCGTCTTCCACTTCCTCGAAGATCCATCCGGATATTTCAAAAGATTCCGACAAGGAAACGCTCTATCAGGAAGTATTGGCTCTAAGAGAGAAAAACGAGCAGCTGGAGCAGACTGTCTCCTGGATGCATGATTTAATCTGGGAATTGACGCGCCGACTACATATTACACAGAGTAGATAAAAAATGCCGCATGATTCATTCTGGTTTGATAACATACCTTCTGAATCATGCGGCTTTCATATTCGATCTACTATTTAATTTTTGATTTGATTTTTCACCTGCTCCATCTGGTATAAATGAGCCTCTTCTTTTCCATCTTATCCAAGCTCTCCGCTTATCCCGCCTTCTCCGTCTTACAGAGTATGTAGTGGTCAATCATCCGGTTTAAGCTTTGATTCATCTGATCCAGAGTTTTAAATAACTCCCTCAGCTCACGCTTTAATTCTTCATTTTCCTGCTCTAAAACGATCAATTTTTTAGCTTCATCCATAAACTCTCCTCCTTTTGACTGCCTGTTCTTCCATTCAGATGACCACACTGCATAACGCAGCTCTGCCAGGCGATCATATCGTTTTTTCTTTTCATATTATTTATAAACCGATTTTAAGAAAAATAAAAGAGTCTATCGATCGCAAATTTCGACACGGAGCATCGCTCCGTTACTGTTCACGCATATGTGCCCAGTAACTCGCTCACACATTACTTTTAATTCTAAATCGACAAAATCCAGGCAGATTTGGCTTTTCCGCCGAATCTGCCCGGATTTGCTGTCTATTTAATCCGTTCTGTCTATTTGAGCTATTCTGCCTGTTCTGCTTTCTCTCTTGTGAGTGCAAGCCCAATCGCCAGCATCGCCCACATAATCGGTGTCGCGATCGGGAGGTTGATATTAACAACTGCCTGTGCTCCATAGCAGAGCACCGCCAGAACAGGCGCCAGGATCCAGGCGCACTCTTTCCATTTTTTGCACATCTGCACGCAGGTGCCGCCCAGAAACGCAAGATAAGATACAAGCGCAAGCGGTCCCATTGTAACAAGGTACTGAAAATATTCGTTGTGGGCGCTCTCATAGAAAACTCCATACCGATCCAGCGCATCCTGCCTGAAATCCCAAGTCAGAATTCCATATGTGTCGGGTCCAAAACCAAACAACTGATGCAGGAACGGCAGCTCGCGATAGGACTGCCAGCCAATTCTCCAGCAATATCCCCGGTTCGTTCCCCAGTCATCATCAAAAACAAGATACTGGGACAACGCGCTGTACCGTTCCGCATGTCCTCCCAGATTTGCATCATAGAGGACAAATGCCACTGCCAGGCATCCAAGAATCAAAACGGCACACCAGCCACGCCAAATCCATCGTCCCGGTTTGCTCTCTGGATTCGTCTGTTCCATCTTCCGTTTCCAAACACAGAGAACCCCCGCCAGAATCCAGAATAAAACGACGACTCCCTCCAGATAACGATAGCGCACCAACACGCCAAACACACCGCCCAGACCGATGACCTGATCAGCATATACTTTATTGACCGTATCTACTACCTTGATCACGGTCATAAACGTAGCCGCCAGAATACCATAATCTGCGATGCCCCGCCATGTCGTAAATAAAAACAGCGGCATCACCGCAAACAGCATTCCAAGTGATAAATATGCATTATCACTCTGTCCGGTAATCAATGCAAAAAAGGCCAGCACCGAAACCAGATAATACCAGATACGGCGTCCCACTTTTCTCTCACTTACAAAACAGCCGCATGCAACCGCCATCGTAAGCGCCACAAACGCCGTATATGTGTTAATATTTCCCAATGTAGATACAAACACGTTTCCCTGTTCATTGCTCACGCCCTTTTTCCATCCCAATAAATCCATCTGGAAATAATCTGTAATTCCAAACAGGCAGACCAGAACGGACGATGCCAAAAAAACATCCAGGTACCATTTTCTCATCCGGCCATACTTGCTGATCACAATCGTTCCCAGCACATACAGCGTAATCAAGAATAATCCGCTGAATCGTCCCTCATTTCCCCAGAACGACTCATACACATAGTCCGACAGCACCGTCGATATCAGTGCCAGCCCCCAGAAAACTTCCAGCGCCTTATAGGCAAATGGCTGCTTTTTTAATTCAGACGGTCGAAACGCACCGAAAAAGCGCCGCACATGCGCCCCGTCAAACTGCTTTAAGTCCATGCACGCAAATACTATCGCTGCGATCAGGCATGACGCCAGCATCGCAACCGTGCTGAGCCAGTAAAACTGATATTTCGATACCAGAATATCATAATAATAATTATGGAAATATAGCGGAAATGCCCCAAACACCACACACAGATACACCGACACAATCCATGAAAAAACCTTTCGGACTTTTCCTTCCCATGCCTGCTCTGCCAAAATGGATGCAGCCGGAGCTCCCTGCTCTCTTGCAATCTCTGTCTGTTCCATCACATTCTTCTCCTTTTCTTATTCGTAAAACCAGAGAAACGGCTTGTATCAGTATAGCATTTCGTTTTGTGGATAGCAAGGAAGGAAATCTTAAATTTCCCCTATTATCTCTCCTATTTTTGCAACTTGCGATACTTTTCCATATCCGAAGTA
>NZ_FR895051.1:0-1734 GCF_000434655.1 Clostridium sp. CAG:43
ATTCGCCGTTCGTCATAAATCTGCAAGCAGCTTTCTGGCTCACTTGCGCTCATTATATCATATTTTCCTGTATTACAGTTCAGCTATTTCCAGCGTGGTTTTCACAGAATATCTGTTCACAGATGTGTGCCCAAGTAACGGGATTTTGCCGATGCTTCGCATTTCAAATCGGAAAAATATGCAACCAGAGCTGTAGCGTTTGGAATTTTCAGTTCAGAAAATTTCTACCTGTGAACAGTTATGAACATGCCATTTTATGTAAACAAAATTTCGTTGAAAATCGATATTAAATTCATTATAATGTTCACGTATCAAAAAATCAATCGATGGGGAAAGAAATGCGCGATATGATAAAGAAGGAAAATAAGTTATGCTTTCAGCATCGTATGGAACGGAAGACAGAGAAATCTTTTCAGTTGTCGGCGGGCAGGCAGCGGCTGCTGGCGGAAACGATACGCGAACTGAAGCAGGAAGGGCGCTTAGACGAGGAGAAGCTGGCGATGCAGCATGGTACGACATCCATTTACCGCCACAGCCTCAATGTTGCCTACACAAGCCTTTGGATGATGGAACGGTGGCAGATTCGCTTGGAACCAAAATCACTTGTGAGAGGGGCATTGCTGCACGATTATTTTTTGTATGACTGGCATCAGAAGGATCCCTCGCACCGCCTGCACGGCTTCCATCACCCGAAAACAGCGCTTGGAAATGCACAGAGAGATTACCATTTAAATTGGAAGGAAAAAAATATCATCGCACGTCATATGTTTCCGCTGATACCGGTGCCTCCTCAGTGCCGCGAGGCATGGATTGTGTGTCTGGCAGATAAATGGTGTGCTCTGGGGGAGACGGTGGAGCCGATGTTTCACGTGAAACATTTTAAATGAAATTTTTCTAAAAAAGTAGGAAATGAGTTTTAAGTGTGTTATACTATTAGGCAAGACAAGAACGGGAAAAAGCTGGAAATCGCTGTGCGGATGCCTGCGGGAAGGCTTTTTCCTGTCTTTCATGTGAGATAAAACCGAGGAAATGGAAGGAATACGGTATGGGACGAACGATTGCGATTGCAAATCAGAAGGGCGGCGTAGGTAAAACGACAACGGCGATCAACCTGTCGGCATGCCTGGCAGAGGCGGGACAGAGGGTTTTGGCGATCGATTTTGATCCGCAGGGAAATGCAACCACTGGTTTGGGATTGGAAAAAGAACAGATTGAAGATACAGTCTATGAGCTGCTTTTGGGCGATTGCACACTGGAGGACTGTCTGATGCACGATGTTCAGGAAAATCTGGATGTTCTTCCTTCGGATTCGAATCTGGCAGGAGCTGAGATTGAACTTCTGGATGTGGAAAATAAAGAGTCGGTGTTAAACGGTTATCTGGAGACAATCCGCGATCAGTATGATTTTATTATCATCGACTGCCCGCCGTCGCTGAGTCTTTTGACGATCAATGCGCTGGTAGCGGCAGATACGGTGCTGGTGCCAATCCAGTGCGAATATTATGCGCTGGAAGGACTGAGCCAGGTACTCCGGACGATCGGTCTGGTCCGGAAAAAGATGAATCCGTCGCTGGAGCTGGAGGGCGTGGTATTTACCATGTATGATGCGAGAACGAATCTCTCCCTGCAGGTCGTAGAGAATGTAAAACAGAACTTAAATGAGCGGATTTACAAGACGATCATACCGAGAAATGTGCGACTGGCGGAGGCGCCGAGCCACGGAATGCCGATCAA
>NZ_FR895051.1:1769-4863 GCF_000434655.1 Clostridium sp. CAG:43
GACAGCCGCTCGACCGGAGCAGAGAGCTACCGTCTGCTGGCAGCAGAGGTGATCAGCCGGGGAGAAGAGCTGTAGGCAGGAAAATAACGGTGAAGTGAAATTCAGAAAGGATGCCTGCCGGGGCGTCGGGAGGTTCGTGAGGAGGAAGGAAATGTCAAAGAGAACGGGGCTTGGCAGAGGACTGGGAGCTTTTTTTGGAAATGATTACGAGGATGCAGAAGCGGGAAAAAGCAGCGCAAAGCCATCGGATGAAGCCGGAAAAAAGACTTCCGTTCGTGAGACGGAACAGGAGATAGAGAAAAAGAGCCTGGAAGAGCTGGATATGGTGCTTCCGGGATCTAAAAAACAGAAAAAATCGGCGTCGGCCGGAAAGGCAGCTGCGAAAACAGTGGGAAAAGGCAGCCGCGTGGGAGTTGCAAAGGCATCCGGAAAGACGACGGCAGAAGGAAAAACCCGCACAGCCGGGGAGATGGCGGCAAAATCGAAGACACAGACGGCAAAAGCGGAGCCGGTCGTAAAGATCGTTGAGGTGGAAAAAGAGAAATTTCTAAATATTTCGGAGATTGAGCCAAATGTCAGCCAGCCGCGTAAGATGTTTGATGAAGAACAGCTCGGAGAGCTGGCAGAATCCATCCGCCATTACGGCGTGCTGCAGCCGCTTCTGGTTCAGAAAAAGGGCGATCGTTATGAGCTGATTGCCGGAGAGCGCCGGTGGAGAGCTGCCAAACTGGCAGGATTTCGGGAAGTTCCAGTGATCGTGCGCGAGTATACGAGACAGCAGACGATGGAGATCGCCCTGATCGAGAATGTACAGCGTGCAGATTTAAATCCGATTGAGGAGGCGAAAGCCTACCAGATGCTGATTCAGGAGTTTGGGCTGCGTCAGGAGGACGTGGCAGAGCGCGTAGCGAAGAACCGTGCGACGATCACGAACAGCATGCGTCTTTTGAAACTGGATGAGAGAGTGCAGGAGATGCTGATTCAGGACCGGCTTACCGGAGGTCATGCGAGAGCGCTTCTTTCGCTGGAAGATGGTGAAAAACAGTACCAGTTGGCGCTTAAAACAGTAGAAAATCATTTGAGCGTCCGCGAGGTCGAGCGTCTGGTGAAAGAGCTTTTGAAGCCGAAAAAGGCGAAAAAGAAAGCAGATCCGGAACGCGATATGGAGGTCTTTTTCAAGGATGTGGAAGAGAAGCTGAAAGGGGTTATGGGAACGAAGGTTTCGATCAACCGCAAGGATAAGAATAAAGGCAGAATCGAGATCGAATACTATTCATCAGCGGAACTGGAACGTCTGATTGAGCTTTTGGAGTCATTAAGACAGTAATCACACAAAATTCGTCCCAGGGGACGGATGATGGGAAATGAGGAATGAAAGATGGAGAGCAGTATTTTTAGCGGGATTGGCATCGATCCGGGGATTATCGTGATCATTCTGGCGATCCTGACACTCATATCATTTATTGCATCCGTCATCTGTTTTTCGCAGTATAGGAAGTTGTATCGCAGATATGATATGTTTATGCGGGGAAAAGATGCGGAGACGCTCGAAGATACGATCATGGAACTGGTGGATGAGACCGAGTATCTGCGGGCAAAGGACGGAGATACAAAACGCCTGGTGGATTCGGTTGTCTCCAAGGCGCAGGCTGGATACCAGAAAACCGGTATTGTCAAGTACAATGCGTTTAAGGGCATGGGCGGCAATCTGAGTTTTGTCATTGCCATGCTGGATGATAACAACACGGGATTTGTGCTGAATTCTGTTCACAGCCGTGAAGGCTGTTACCTGTATCTGAAGGATGTCGTAGAGGGCAAGACCGAGGTGCTTTTAGGAAGTGAAGAGAAGGAAGCACTGGAGCGTGCGCTTGGGTATAAGTAAGGAAAATAAAGGATAGAAATGAGGCGGCTGTATGTGTTGGCAGCAGCTGCGGATTGTAGTTAGAAGGAGTCAATATGCATCGTTTTTTGCGAGCTGCCGGATTTAGTATGTATCAGAAGAAGAAGGACATCCGTGCCCTGCTTCGCTGTCTGGCGAGAGAGGCGGGAACCTCCAGCTGTCTTCAGCTTGACAGGGAGACCGAATTATATGAGATCAAGACAGAAGTTGCGCCGGGGATCGGCGTGGCGATGTATGGGGAGCTGAATGAGCAGGATGAGATGGAGATAGAGTATTATTATCCCTATATTCTGAACGAGGAGGTAACCTCGCGGGCAGAATGTTCCATTCAGCGTCATACGGAGAAGGAAACCTATGCGGGGCTTCTGGATGAGTATAAGGTAGGGCTTTCGCTGATCTTTTATCTCTTGAATCCGATCGAATACAGGGAGTGTTACCGGAAAGAGCGCGAGCGCTTACAGGTGACTTCGGTCAGCCTGGCAGGATTTGCCAATCGGGGCAAGGTGCTTCTTCCGATCAAAAAGACGGCGCTGCAGATTGAAAAAGCCAAAGTGGCGGCGAAAAACCGGGATGAACTTTTGGAAGCGGCAAAAAATGGCGACGAGGATGCGATGGAGTCCTTAACAATCGAGGATCTGGATCTCTATTCGATGGCATCGCGCCGGGCGACGAGAGAGGATATTTATTCGATCGTCGATACAACTTTTATGCCAAGCGGGATCGAGTGCGATCAGTATTCGATTTTAGGCGAGATCAAAGAGGTTATATGTAAGAAAAACCGGTTTACCGGCGAGGAAATCTATGATCTCAAGGTGGAATGCAACGATCTGTATTTCCGCGTGGGTATCAATAAGATGGACCTGCTTGGAGAACCGCTTCCGGGACGTCGGTTTAAAGGAAAAATATGGATGATGGGAACGGCTCATTTTGCGTAAAGGCCTATAAAAAATCGTCAGTTCCAAAAGTGCCTACCCGTGAACAGTTACACAGAAATTGCATACGGAGCAGGTAGGAAGAGAAAATAGTTGCGGAACACATGAAAATGAATTATAATAAAATGCAGTATAAAAATACGATATATGTTTCACGTGAAACATATAAGTCTCTGTAGCTCAGTAGGATAGAGTGTTCGCCTCCTAAGGTTGCGTTACAACGGTCACCTTGGAAAAACTTCATATAGGATTCAAGTTCGAG
>NZ_FR895052.1:0-603 GCF_000434655.1 Clostridium sp. CAG:43
GTTACTAATCATCATTATATAAAAAGAGGATATCTGTTTTTTGTATCATTATGGGTTCAGTAATACCGAAGCATAAAATACGCGGTCCCGCCATTCAAACCGTGCATCGCCGTGGTACTGTTCGGCGATCATGCGGATCGATTCGGTTCCGATGCCGCTTCCCGCAGGTTTGGTCGATACCAGTTTTTCATTCATCCAGGTAGGGCTGAATGCGCTGGTGTTGTCCGTGGTGATGGACAGGGTGGAGGTACCCGTCTGCACCGCGGAGAGGCGGATGAAAGGCGGCGTGTTTTCAGAGCCGGAACACCCGGTCTGACAGGAGAAAAAGTTGTAGCCGAAGAGCGCCTGACAGATGCAGAAAGCGGCGGCACGCACGACCAACAGATAATCGATGATAAATAAATATAGAAATAAAATCATTCCGCTCTCGGCGTCTACTATCAGCTTAAATAAAACGCCAAAGCAAGGGAGCGCGAGGTATTGCACCCATACACTGGACAAATCATCTACAATCGCGATTTTCAAAACAAAATCCCTCTTTTCTTCTGATTGTCTGGAAAAAGGCTGCTTACGCATGTTTCGAACCTTTTGATCCTAATATCA
>NZ_FR895052.1:731-4684 GCF_000434655.1 Clostridium sp. CAG:43
CTCTTTTTTGATGTCTGACAATCCCTTACAAATTTATGAAAAACCTATGAAAAATCCCCCCGCCCCCTCGCCAAGAGAAAAAAGTTATGTTATAATTTATGGAAGAATGCGTTTTTGGCGCAGCGGTTTCAGAAACGGGACGTATTGGACCGGAAGCCGCGGCATATATAAAAAAGGAACCATGTATGCTCAACGAAGACAAGATAAAATTAATGACCGAACTGGCACTGTTTGAGAAGAAGCATGCTTCCCAGATGAAAACAGTCAATCAGTATTTTAAAAGCGACTATATCAGCCGCAATCTGCTCCGGGGATTTATAAGCTATACATTGTGCAGCATACTTCTCTTTGGAATGTGGGTATTATTTAATGTAGAAGTAGTTCTGAGTTCGATAGGAATGGATGAACTGAAGGGACTGGCTTTTCGAGGAGGAGCTTTATACCTCGGGGGGCTTTTTCTGTATGTCGTGCTGACGATCATCGTGTATGGCGGGCGGTATGAGTACGAGGAAAAGATGAACCGGATCTACATAGCGAAACTGAAACATCTGGATAAGCGCTACGATATACACCGGCGCGCCAGAAAAATGGAGAGAGAGAGGAGAGGCAGATGAGAGGACTCCTTGCAGGGAAAGAAGCACTCAAGGCTTTCTATGCGAGATACAGTGCATTTGTGAATGCATTCCTGCGTTTTATAACTGCCTTTGCGGCGGTGTTTCTGATTAACCAGAACATCGGACTGATGCCGAAACTGAGCGGCGGTCTGGTGCCGCTGTTTGCGGGAATTATATGTGCATTTCTCCCATTTGGAGCCATTGCGTTTCTGATTGGGATTTTTTTGCTGGCACAGCTCTTTGCAGCATCGATGGAAGTGGCGCTCATCACCTTGGTGTTCCTTCTGATCGTGGTGCTGCTGTATTACGGATTTCAGCCGGGTGACAGCGCGTACCTGATTGTAACGCCGATCTTGTTTTTTCTGAAGGTGCCGTTTGCAGTCCCGATGATTCTCGGACTGACTGGAAGCCTCGTATCGGTGATTCCGATGAGCTGCGGGATTTTTCTGTACTACGTGATTCTGTATGTGAAGCAGAACGGAAGCTTCCTGGCAGGCAGTGAGCAGACTGAGATCACGCAGATGCTGGCGCAGGTCATCAAAAACCTGCTGGCAAACCCGGCGATGCTTGTCATGATTGCGGCATGCTGCCTGGGGGCGCTGACGGTCTGTGTGCTCAAGAAACTGTCGATCAACTACTCCTGGGGGATCGCGATCGGAGCTGGTCTTATTTTACAGATTCTGGTTGTGTTTATCGGCGATTTCCGCTTTGGCGTTCCGGTGTCCGTGCCGGAGCTGGTTGTGGGAATGATTGGTGCGGTCATTGCATCGCTGATCTATCAGCTGTTTGTTTTTTCGGTCGATTACAGCCGGACCGAGTACACGCAGTTTGAGGATGATGATTATTATTACTATGTGAAAGCGGTTCCAAAGATTGCGATCTCGAGGACGGATGTAAAGGTACAGGAAATCAATAAAGTAAAGAGAAGATAGACTATTTTATAAAAGAAACTTGTTGTTAAAAGAAATGCGTGACGGGTCATATGTACGTGACTGGTAACAGAAACGCAGCCCGAAAGGGAGGGAAAAGAATGGCAGAGATACTGGCGGAGATTTATTCGTGGATCTCGTTCGTACCGAAGATAACCTTTAAAAATTTAATAGAGATCGCGATTATAGCAATTCTGGTATATGAAATGCTGATCTGGATCAAAAATACGCGGGCGTGGACGCTTCTGAAGGGTATTGTTTTTATTCTTGCATTCTTTCTGGCAGCTGCGATCCTGGAACTGGATACGATTCTGTGGCTTCTGGAAAAGACGTCGTACATTGCGGTAACGGCGATCATCGTTATTTTCCAGCCGGAGCTGCGGAAAGCACTGGAGCAGATCGGAAGCCAGAACGTGCTGACGACGCTGTTTTCAACGGATGATACGAAGAAAAATGAGGATTTCAGCGAAAAGACGATTGCAGAGCTGGTGCGTGCTTGTTTTGAGATGGGAAAAGTCAAGACGGGCGCCTTGATCGTCATCGAGAGGGGCACGCCGCTCGGAGAGATCGAGCGGACGGGCATCGAGGTCGATGGTATCGTGACGAGCCAGCTTCTGATCAATATTTTTGAGCACAACACACCGCTACACGACGGCGCGGTCGTGATTCGCGGTAACCGTGTGACGGCGGCGACCTGTTATCTGCCGCTCTCGGACAATATGGATACCAGCAAGGCATTGGGAACCAGACACCGTGCGGCAGTCGGAGTCAGTGAGGCGACCGATAGCGTGACCCTGGTTGTATCGGAAGAGACGGGGCGCGTGTCGGTGGCTGTGTCCGGACGGCTTAAGAGTGTCAAGGATGGCGATGAACTGAGAGATATGTTGTCGGTTCTGGTAAAACGGGAAACGGAAAACACAGGTCGTTTCAGAATATGGAAGGGAAGACGCAGAAATGAAAGAAAAGCTGACGAATAATCTTGCGATCAAGCTGATTGCCCTGTTCTGTGCTTTCTTTGTGTGGCTGGCAGTCGTGAATGTGGCGAACCCGATCAAGGTGTCGACGAGGGAGGTTCCGGTCACGATCACGAACGATCAGGTGCTGGAGCAGGCGGATCTTGCCTATGATGTGGTAGGCAAAAAAACGGCGGTGATCAGTTTCAAGATCCGGACGAAGGATGATTATAAGGTAAAGGCGTCGGATTTCAACGCCTATGCGGATTTATCGGAAATGTATGATGTGACGGGGGCGATCCCGATCCGAGTGGAAGTGGTGAACAATGAGGAACTGCTGGAGTCCACGCCGGTTGTGAAGTCCCCGGAGGTCATCAAGATCACGACCGAGGCGCTGCAGACCAAGGAATTTACGCTGAAAGCGTATCCGCAGGGCGAGGCGGCAGACGGTTACGAGGCAGGTGAGGTGACAATGGTGCCATCTCAGGTGACGGTCAAAGGACCAACCTCCCTGATCGGACAGATCAGCAGCGTGGGTATCCGCTTTGATATTAACGGTGCTGTGGCGGATGTCAGTGGAACAGCAACACCGGAGTATTTTGACGCCAATGGAAATGTGCTGTCAGATTTGGGAGATTCTGTCAAGACGGTTGGCGGAGATGTCTCTTATACGATGCAGATCCTGAAAGTAAAAGAAGTACCGCTTGATTTTGACGTCAGCGGCGAGGTGACGGATGGATACCGCTATACGGGTCCGAAGACGGATATCAAGTCGGTGTCTGTGGCAGGACTCAAGACCGATCTGGCTTCGGTCAGCACGATCACGATTCAGGGACCGTCCCTCAATGTGCAGGGCGCGACAAAGGATGTGGAGTGCGAGATCGATCTGGATGATTACCTGCCGTCCGGGCTTACGATCGTGGGACTGGACAGCACGACGATCAACGTGACACTGCAGGTGGAGAAGCTGACGGAGAAAACCTTTACGGTCAAACCGGAGAATGTGACTCTAAACGGAAAGAACAGCAGCTACAGCTATACCGTCGAAGATACGAAGATGGAAGTCAAGGTACAGGGACTCGAGGAGGATTTAAGCAGTTTGTCGGCGTCGAAGATGAATATCCGGGTCGATGTATCAGGCATGGGACTGGGCGAGCACACGGCAACGGCGCAGCTCCAGCTGGGGGACGCGTATAAGATGCTGTCGGCACCGGCTGTGACGGTGCGGGTCAGCGAGCATGGAAGCTCCAGCGCCCAGACGACGGAAAGCACCGAGAGTGACCGTGGAGACACGGACAGCCAGAGCAGTTCCAACCGGGAGAGCGGGGCAAGCTCGGCAAAAGAAAATGTGGATGCAGAGAGCGGCAATGTGGCATAAAGCATGGTACGCCGTCCACAAATGAGGAGAAAGAAGTTAAAATAATGGTAAAAGCAAAAATTAAATTAAAAAACCCGAC
>NZ_FR895052.1:4739-8064 GCF_000434655.1 Clostridium sp. CAG:43
CCTGTGTAATGAGGCGGTAAAATTCGATTGTTCCGTCCAGTTCCAGTTCCGTGGCACCGTGTCCAATGCAAAGAGTGTCCTGAGCGTGCTTGGGGCGTGCATCAAGAGCGGTGATGAGATCGAGTTTATCTGTGATGGAAAAGACGAGGAGGAAGCTCTGTCAGCGATGCTGAAAATCGTTGATGACGGGCTGGGCGAGTAGAAAAAAACGGTGCGGTAAAAGACTGTGTACAGACGTACGGATAGGATGGAACTATGATCGTTTATTTGGTTTGCTATGCGGCTTCGCTGCTTCTGGCGCTCAGCCGCCATTATCTTTTATCCGGCGCAGGGCTTCTGGCGGCGGCGGTGTATCTGTATGCGTCAGACTATATCCGGAGTGGAAATCTTCTGCATTTGCGGGGGATTTTCGCTCTTTCCTTTGTAGGTGGACAGGGACTGGCGTGTATGAAGCTTAGTTATTTAAGTCAGGCATGGAGTGCGGGAACGTGGCTGGGACTTCTGGCGGCGTTTTCGGGCTTTTATCTGGCTTTTTATTATCTGGAAGCATTTTCCGGCGAAGCGTCCGTCCGTGTGGGCGGTCATTCTGGCGCGGTGCAGCGCCGGGGGCTGGAATCCTATGCCGGAACTGTTTTTTTCTGCGCGGTGGCGCTGGCGGCGGTATCGGCAGGCTGCTTCGTGATCGAGGCGGTCTATATGGGCTATATTCCGCTGCTGCTCCGTGGAGTTCCGCATGCCTATTCCTATTTCCATGTGACCGGGCTTCATTATCTGACGGTGTCCTGTGTGCTGGTTCCGGCGCTCTCTGTGATCTATTTTTGCATCGAGGGCGGTCGCAGCCGGGGACGGCTGGTGTGTATGCTTCTGGCAGATGCAGCGGCGGTGGCGATTCCGCTTCTGTGCGTGTCGCGCTCCCAGCTTCTGTTTGCGGTACTGTTGGCATTGATTACCTACATGCAGACGGAACACCAGCTGAATCCGATTTACGTTGTTTTTGCGCTGGCGGGGCTGATTGTGCTCTACATTCTGCTGACAATCGCGCGCAGCCATGATACTGCCTACCTGAATACGGTTTTTGAGATGAAACGGCACCTGCCGATTTTTGTGACGCAGCCGTATATTTATATTGCAAACAATTACGATAATTTCGACTGTCTGGTCAAGGGACTTGTGAAGCACAGCTGGGGCATGAAAATGCTGGCACCGTTCTGGACGCTGACGGGACTCAAGTTTCTGGTTCCGTCGTTGACGGCATTTCCATATTATGTGACGAAGGAAGAGCTGACGACGCTGACGATGTTTTATGATGCGTACTACGATTTCGGCGTAATTGGCGTGTTCGTCTTTTCTGCCCTGTTAGGAGCGGCGGCGTATCTGCTGATGCGGATGATGCGCCAGGTGCAGAATCCGATTACCTATCTTCTGTACGCACAGTTTGCACTTTACATGCTGTTATCGTTTTTCACAACCTGGTTCAGCAATCCGTCCACATGGTTTTATTTCGCGGTGACAGCGGTTGTGGCGTTTTTGGTATCGCATAAGGTTATTGTTTCCGGGTAGGCTCTTTTGGAACCGAAAGTGCCGTAAGAAAACGTGGTGGCAGCAGGAATTTGCCGTATTTAAATGCGAAGCCACGGCAAATTCCGTTACTGGCCACGTATGCGTGGACAGTAATCGCATAAGATTGCAGGGCGGTAAAAATATATGGATTAAGATATAAAAATGAAATAAAATCTGCTATAATAACAAAAAGACGACAATTCAGCAAGTTAAAGTGCTGCTTGTATACAGATTGAATTGCCGCATTGATCAATTTTATAGAAAAGAGGGCAAGCCAATGATTTCAGAAAAAATGATACCGCTTATGAAAAATAACTCTGCCATCCGTATGATGTTCGAAGAGGGCAATAAGCTGGCGGCGAAATATGGACGTGAGAATGTATTTGATTTCAGCCTTGGAAACCCGAGCGTACCGGCTCCGGCAGAGGTAAATCAGGCGATTCAGGATATCGTAAAGGAAGAAGATTCCCTGTTTGTACACGGATATATGTCCAACGCAGGCTATGAAGATGTGCGCGAGACGATCGCACAGTCGTTAAACCGCCGGTTTGGCACCTCCTTTCACGCAGGCAACATTCTGATGACGGTCGGTGCGGCAAGTGGCCTGAATGTCATTTTAAAGACCCTGTTAAATCCAGGAGAGCAGGTCATTACCTTTGCACCGTACTTTGTAGAGTATGGTTCTTATGTCCGCAACTATGACGGCGAGCTGGTGGTTGTATCTCCGAATACGGTGGATTTCCAGCCGAATCTCGTTGAATTTGAGGAAAAGATCAACGAAAAAACCAAGGCGGTCATCATCAACACCCCGAACAACCCGACCGGTGTTATTTATTCCGAGGAAACACTGCAGAAGATTGCAGCAATTTTGGAAAAGAAACAGAAGGAATTTGGCACATCGATCGTGCTTCTGTCTGATGAGCCGTATCGTGAGCTGGCTTACGACGGCGCGGTTGTACCGTATGTGACAAAATATTACCGCAATACAGTGGTTTGCTACTCGTACAGCAAGTCCCTGTCCCTTCCGGGCGAGCGTATCGGTTATCTGGTAATTCCGTCTGAGATGGATGAGAGCGCAAATGTATTCCAGGCGGCAACGATCGCGAACCGTGTTCTGGGCTGTGTCAATGCGCCATCCCTGATGCAGAGAGTCATCAAGCGCTGCGTAGATGCGAATGTGAATCTGGAAGCTTACGACCGCAACCGTAACCTGCTTTACAACGGACTGAAAGAGTGCGGATTTTCCTGCATCAAGCCGGAGGGCGCGTTCTACCTGTTCGTGAAATCCCCGGTGGAGAATGAGAAGGAATTCTGCGAGGTATGCAAACAGTACAATGTACTGGTAGTACCGGGAAGTTCATTCGCTTGTCCGGGTTATGTGCGCATCGCATACTGCGTATCGTATGGGCAGATCGAGAGATCGCTTCCGGCATTCAGAAAGATTGCGAAACACTATAATCTGGTATAGCGAAGTTGCATCATTGCCTCGGAAAGGAAAAGGATGAGATGAAACGATATCTTAGAATGATTCTGAATATTGTGATTCCGTTCCTGGGTCTATGTCTGGTCATCTTTTTAGGTCCCAGGCTTCTGCGCTTTTTCATGCCGTTTGTGGTCGGATGGATCCTGGCACTTTTAGCAAATCCGCTGGTCCGGTTTCTGGAACGGCGCGTGAAGCTGGTGCGGCGCCACGGCTCGATGCTGATCATTATCGCGGCGCTGGCGATCGTGATTAGTCTTTTTTACGGGGCGGGTCTTCTGGTTT
>NZ_FR895052.1:8077-8998 GCF_000434655.1 Clostridium sp. CAG:43
CTTCTGGTTTACCGGGAAATGGGAAGTTTTCTGGCGGATGCACCGGAAATATATCAGAGTGTGATCGCTGAGATTGAGGATGCATTGCAGAATGGGCGGAAGCTTGCAGAATATTTTCCTCAGAATTTACAGCCGCCGCTGCTGGCATTTTCGGATAATCTGGATGGTTTGTTTGGAAAACTGGTATCGCGGGCGGCGGAACCGACCGTGCAGATCGCCGGACATGTGGCGAAGAGTATTCCGAATCTTCTGGTAAATATGGTCATTACTATCCTGTCTTCATATCTGTTTCTGGCGGACCGGGAGTCCATCATGCTCTGGCTGAAAGGGCATCTTCCGGCATTTATATTCCGCTATATCGAGTATATGAAACGGGACGCAAAGGGAGTGATTGGCGGATATTTTCTGGCACAATTCCGTATCATGTGTGTGGTGGCGCTGATTCTCGCGGCAGGATTTTTGGTGCTGGGCGTCCGCTACGGTGTCCTGTTGGCATTTTTGACGGCGATTCTGGATTTTCTGCCGATCTTTGGAACGGGAACGGTGCTGTTCCCATGGGCGGTTGTGAAGCTGTTCGCGGGGGAGTATGCGTATGCGACCGGGCTTATCCTGCTCTACATCCTGACGCAGGTCGTCCGTCAGATCATCCAGCCGAAGATCGTCGGGGAGTCGATTGGATTGCCGCCTCTGATGACCCTGTTTCTTTTGTATCTGGGATTTAAGCTGCGCGGGCTGACAGGCATGATTCTGGCGGTGCCGGTGGGGCTTGTCTTTATCAATTTTTATAAATATGGGGCGTTTGATTCGATGATCCGGAATTTCAGGATGCTGATGGAGGCGATTCAGAAATTCCGGAGGGAAGAATAGGGGAGGTTTCCTTCTATTTCTATATAGTAAAATTTTTTTGTTTCATAGGAAATT
>NZ_FR895053.1:0-766 GCF_000434655.1 Clostridium sp. CAG:43
TTTTCCCTTTTCATTCCGAAGGAAAGTTGTTGTATTTTATCCTTTTATCTTTCATTACACTGCCATTGCATCAAGATATTTTTTTATCTTATCCACGTTATAAAGAACACGTCTTCCAACAATCACTCTTGCTTCTGCATAGTCTGCAATTTTCTTTGCAGTTACTTCTCCGCAGGATAACATTGCCATTAATCCTTCAATATCTACCGTCAGACGGTTCTCAGCCTTATACTCTGTTGTTTTTCTCATGATGCACATACCTCCTTTCCTCCGTATTCTTCTGCATCACCTCCCAGACAGCGGTTATGCCCGTTGTCAGTACATCTACTTTTTATTTGGACTTCTTACGATGATTTTTCATTCCGTTCGGCGTGTTGGCTTCCATTTGTATATGGCGGTGTCAACGTTACAATTGACCTCTATCAGAAATCTTTCTGAATACTGGCAGCTTCTTCTCAAGCATACCAGCCGTTGCCGGAGTATCTTCGGTTTCCACATACTACTCTCTGATACAGCGGTGGAATCCTGTGTTACCTTTAAGCCCCGAAAGGCACCCATACAGCTCATTCAATTTTCAAGGTCCAATAATCAAAAGTTTTGTAGGTATACATTTTTGTACCTATTTGATTTAATGCCATTATATCCCCCGTTACTGCTAATGTCAATAGCACTTCATGCGTTATAGGTTCTTTTTTGTACTCTTTTTTATTGATTTTCTGCTAGTTTATGTTATAATATGGACAAATAGTTATTTATTTCTTGATTT
>NZ_FR895054.1:0-12222 GCF_000434655.1 Clostridium sp. CAG:43
GTATCCGGGCGGCACGCGCGGCGCTTCATCCGTGGGAGGAACCGTGTATCAGCGGTCTGCACGGAAGCGGTACCATCTTTTTTTCCGGCTGCACGCTGCGCTGCTGTTTCTGCCAGAACTACCAGATCAGCAGCGAAGGCTTTGGAAAAGATATTTCCGGAACGCGCCTGGAGGAAATTTTTCTGGAACTGCAGGCACAGGGCGCGCATAATATCAATCTAGTGACACCGACACAGTACCTTCCGTCGCTACTGCCCGTCTTAAAACGGGTCAAACCGCAGCTTTCCATCCCGATCGTCTACAACTGCGGCGGTTATGAGACGCTGGAGGCGGTTGATGCGCTGGCTCCCTATATCGATATCTGGCTGCCGGATTTAAAATATTACTCTTCCGAACTGTCCGCCCGCTATTCCGCCGCCCCGGACTATTTTCCGGTTGCCTCCGCAGCAGTCAAACGGATGATCGAGCACACCGGCCCGCTGGTATTGGAAGATTTCTCCGAAAATGGTCAGACCTGCCAGCTCATGAAGCGCGGCGTGATCCTGCGGCATATGGTTCTTCCGAAACACAAAGACGATTCCATCCGCCTGCTCCACTGGATTCACGACAACCTCCCGGAGGGGCATTTTCTGGTAAGCCTTATGAGCCAGTACACCCCCTTCTACCAGAGCAGCAAATATCCGGAAATCAACCGCCGCATCACAAGCTACGAATACCAGAAAGTCGTCGATGCCGCGATTGAGCTGGGGCTCACGCAGGGCTTTATGCAGGAAAAAAGCAGCGCGAAAGAAGAATACACGCCGCCGTTTGAGTTGCAGGGAATTTGAGATACTTTTCTATGAGGTGAAAAAGAACGTGCATTGACACGTTAGTGCCTTTTTGTGTAATGGGGGATTCCAATGAATTTCCTATTGTACAAAAAGGGTATCGATAAATTGACATTTTATCGATACCCTTTAAACTATCTCGTCCATTGGATGATACCTCTTTCTTTGAACTTTTTCTTTATTCAATTTTGATTCCTTTTTCAACAATTTCTGAATCGTTCAATCTTATTTTTTTCTTTTTTCACTTATCTATCTCTCTTTTAAAAAACGCTTCTTTTTAATGATACTTTCTCGTCATATCACTAAACCGAATCCTGTTTCTAAATATGTATGATAGATGATTGACTGATTTTTATTTGTTGATTTTGGTTTTCCTTTGTTCAATTTTTTTATTAAAAAATTGAACCAGTTTTATGTTTTCGGTGGAATCAGCTCCCTTCTTTTTTTGTTTTATTTCTTGTTTCTTTTGATGATTTTATTCTAATACATATGTCGCATTTTGTCAATACTAATTTTGTATTTTCTTGTTATTTTTCAGTTTTATTTTTGCTACGAATGCCAGCTATTAGTTTTCATCTCGTAATCGTGCCATCTTATCTCTTTATTTACCATCGTTCACACATTATCAACGTCATGCAAACTGTTACTGGGAACGTATGCGTGAACAGCAACAAATCCGCAACCAGAACTTCACTTTTTCCCTGTTATTTTTCTTGCCAATCTTCCCATTTTCCAGTATAATCATGATATTGGTGCATTTTGGCACCTGCTTCTTTATATGCAGGCAATTTTTTCACATCTTACTGGTTCCTGCGATTCTCATGTTCAGTTTTTTCGATGATTTCCATGACCATTTTCATACTTACGCACTCAAAAGGTAAACGCTAAAACTCTGAACTTTTTATTTATTTTTTAATCACTAAGCAATCTTTCTTCACATCTCAAACTTCATGACTGCTTCTTGATTTGATTCCTTAAAACTTATTCACACGGGGAAACTGTTTCTCATCTTGCTGAAATTCATAACCTATATGAGCAAGCGGACATCCCCTATCTGCAATTTTATTTCAGGAGGTACTCTATGGTCTATGAAACTTTTTTGAAAACAATCCAGTCGATGGTGCAGACGCGCCTCAACAAAAAAGCCAATGTCTCCCTGCGGCGTGTTCTGAAAAATAATGGACTGATGCTCGACGGGCTGAGCTTTACGAAACCCGGCTCACGGTTATCACCGACTGTCTATCTGAACGCCTACTATAATGAAGCGGAGGAAGGGATGCCGCTCTCCATTATTACCGATCAAATCCTGATGGTGTATGAGACAAATCCAGGATTTTCGGAGGATATCTGCGAGGAACTGCGTGATTTTGATGCCGTACGCGGCCGGATTGCCTACAAATTGATCCACGCCGCTAAAAATAAGGTGCTTCTCTCCCACGTCCCACATATTCCGTATCTCGATCTGGCGATCGTTTTCTATCTGATCCTCACTGACAATGAGGAGGGGCAGATGACGACCCTGGTACACAGCGACCATCTTGCCCTGTGGGATATTTCTCTGGAAGAGCTCGGCATACTGGCGGAAGAAAATACGCCTCGCATGCTGCCGTACCACATCAGCTCCATCGAATCCACCCTCAATCAGCTCGAAATGGAGGACATCGTTGAAACGGAAGCTCTTCCATCGGTCGCTCTCTACGTTCTGACAAATTCACGCGGCATCAACGGCGCTGCCTGCATGCTCTATCCCCGCGTCTTAAAAGAGTTTGCCGAAAGCCTGGGCGAAGATCTGATTATCCTTCCGTCCAGCATCCATGAAGTGCTTCTCACTCCCAGCAGCGTCTCCCTTCCGCCGGAAGAACTCAATGAAATGGTTCAGGCGATCAATCAGTCGGATGTGCCCGCTGAAGACCGCCTGTCAGATCATATTTATTATTTTAGCAGGATTCAGGGCTGTCTCTACCTGCCGCCCAGTTCCACTACGACGTTTTATTCCGGAGCAGACGGAACAGTGAATCCACAATAAAGATGGCAACCGCCATCGCCCCCGCTATCTGGATCGTCTGGATCAGATAAAAATTGTACCATTTTGTCTGTCCCTGTATCAGAAAATAGACGCTCCGGTAGATCGATGCGCCCGGCACCGTCGGCAGGATTCCTGCCACCAGAAAGATCGTGACGGGCGCTTTCAACACGCGTGCAAATACCTGGCTCAGCAGAGCCGCTGCCAGACTGGAAAAAAATGCCGCTGCCACCTGCGAGGTTCCCACCTGCATTGATACCAGGTACGCCAGCCATCCGGCACCTCCGGTAATGCCCGCATAAACCAGATATTTCCGCGGCATATCGACCAGCAGGGAAAAACCAAAAATCGCCAGAAATGCCCCCACGCTCTGGATCATCAATTCTCTTATCATCTCTGTCATACCGATCCTCCCGCCAGCCGGACTGCCACGATCGCCAGACCGACGCCCGACGCAACCGCCAGCGCCACCACGACTGCCTCCGCCATCCGCGCGACTCCCGAACTGTAATCTCCATTCAGCGTATCGCGGATTGCCGCCGTAAATGTGACTCCAGGCACCAGCGGCATGATTGCGCTGATAATCACTACATCCAGGCTCATTCCCAGAAATGCCCCACGGCGCAGCAGATACGCCGCAACCGCCAGTGCAAACGAGCCAAGTGCATTTTGACAGAAATCATTCAGCATAAGTTTGGACGCCGCCCGCAGGACAAACGCAAGAACGACTCCCACAACAGCCGCCACCAGGCATTCGCCCGGACCGCCTCCAAACATCACCGCAAAAAATCCCGTCGTTGCCGCATAGCCAATGCATTTCTTCCAGAATCCGTATAATGTCGTATTAGCAATCCGATCCAGTCGTTCCTGCGCCTCCCTGACGGACAATTTTCCGCTGCAAAATTCCCTTGAAACATTGTTTACCTGATAGATGCGGTTCAAATTCGTTGCCCGGTTTTCCACCCTTTTTACCAAGGTAAGCGGCGGAAGTGATGCATCCGCAATCGTCGCCACGATCCCCGTCGTCACGACAAACACATCTGCCCGTGCAATCCCTGAATGCTTTAAAATACGGTGAATCGTGTCCTCCACACGGTAGACCTCCGCTCCGCTCGCCAGCATGATCTCTCCCGCCCGGACCGCCATCTCCATCAGCGCGCCATATTCCATACCAACCACCCTCTGATTTATGAATTTTCGTAACTGTTCAGTACCTTCACAGTTACGAATTTTCCAAATCCAGCAACATTTTCTTGACCTCTACCATACGGTCACGCAACACGACCGCTTCCTCGAAATTCAGCTCGGCTGCCGCCTGATTCATCTTCTTCGTCAGTTCCTTTACGAGTTTTTCTAATTCCTGGCGATCCATCGATTCCAGATCCTTCGTTACCTTATTCGTAACCGGTTCGGCTGCCTGCGAGATCGTGATCAGATCCCGGACAGCTTTCTTGATCGTCGTCGGCGTAATGTGATGTTCCTCATTGTACGCCTGCTGAATCGCGCGTCTTCGCTCCGTCTCCTCGATCGCCGCCCGCATCGAATCCGTGATCGAATCTGCATACATGATAACATGCCCCTCGGAATTTCGCGCTGCTCGGCCGATCGTCTGAATCAGGGACGTTTCCGAACGCAGGAATCCCTCTTTATCCGCATCCAGAATCGCCACCAGCGCAATCTCCGGGATATCCAGACCCTCACGAAGCAGGTTGATGCCGACCAGCACATCGAAGACATTCAGACGCATATCCCGGATAATCTGGGCGCGTTCCAACGTGTCAATATCCGAATGCAGATATTTGACGCGGATTCCCGCATCGCGCATATAGTCGGTCAGGTCTTCTGCCATCCGCTTTGTCAGCGTCGTAGCAAGCACCTTAAACCCTCGATCCACCTCCCGGTTGACCTCCGAAATCAGATCGTCGATCTGTCCCTCGACCGGTCTCACCTCAATCGGCGGATCAAGAAGTCCCGTTGGACGGATCACCTGCTCTGCCCGCAGAAGCTCATGATCCGCCTCATACTCGCCCGGTGTTGCTGAAACGCAGAGAATCTGATCCAGTTTGCTCTCAAATTCTTCAAAATTTAACGGTCGGTTATCCAGCGCCGACGGCAGGCGGAAGCCATATTCCACCAGCGTTTTCTTGCGCGACTGGTCGCCCGCGTACATCCCGCGCACCTGCGGCAGCGTGATGTGCGACTCGTCCACAATCACCAGAAATTCATCCGGGAAATAATCCATCAGCGTACACGGCGGTTCTCCCGGTTTCGAACCAATCAGATGGCGCGAATAATTCTCGATACCGGAACAGAAGCCTGTTTCCCGCATCATTTCCACATCAAAATTCGTCCGCTCCGCGATTCTCTGTGCCTCCAGAAGCTTATCCTCACTCTTAAAGTAAGCGACCTGCTCCTTCATTTCCTCTAAAATATTGTTTGCCGCAATCTCCATCCGCTCTTTCGGGATGACATAATGCGATGCCGGGAAAATCGCGATATGTCCCAGCTGCGCCTTGATCTCGCCCGTCAGCGTGTCAATCTCTGTGATCCGGTCTACCTCATCCCCGAAGAACTCAATCCGGTACGCATCGCCGCCCGAATACGCCGGGTATACCTCCAGCACATCGCCGCGCACCCGGAACGAACCTCGCTTGAAATCCATGTCATTCCGGCTGTACTGAATGTCGATCAGCTTGTGAATGACCTCGTCGCGGTCCTTCTCCATACCCGGGCGCAGGGAAATAACCATGTTTTTATAATCGATCGGGCTTCCCAGACCATAGATACAGGAAACCGATGCCACAATAATCACATCCTGCCGCTCCGACAGCGCCGCCGTCGCTGAATGCCGCAGCTTATCGATCTCGTCGTTGATGGAGGAATCCTTCTCGATATATGTGTCCGTGGACGGGACGTAAGCCTCCGGTTGGTAGTAGTCATAGTAGGAGACAAAGTATTCCACCGCATTATTGGGAAAAAATTCCTTCATTTCCGAATAAAGCTGGGCTGCCAGCGTCTTATTATGTGCAATAATTAACGTCGGCTTATTCAGCTTCTGAATCACATTTGCCATCGTAAACGTCTTGCCAGAGCCCGTTACACCCAGTAATGTCTGGAACTGATTTCCTTCCTTGAAGCCCTCCACCAGCTTTTCAATCGCCTGCGGCTGGTCGCCGGTCGGGCTGTATTCTGATACCAACTCAAAATGATCCATTGCTTTCTCCTGATTTGATATAATTCACAAAAATCCCATTAAGTATTTCTATTATACCAAATCTACCCATGAATGTATACATAAAAGCAAAACAAATCAGTACAAACGTTCGATTTCAGAGAACTGTTCACAGGTAGGAATTTTCTGAATTTTCTAAACTGAAAATTCCGTACGATACAGTTCCGGATGCAGATTTTGCCGTCATTCCTATTATTTGTTTACTGTATTATTTCTTTCTTCCCGTGACTACTATCAGAACTATTCCTAATACTCCCATCATCCCCGCATACCCCACAAACGGCACGCTCACGCCCTCACTGAATCTTCCCATCCATTTCAGCACAAACGGCGAACACGCCGCTCCCAGATTGCAGCCAACCAGCACGATTGATGTGGCTGTATTGATAGAAGACTGCGGAATCTGCTCGGAAATCTGATGGAAGGAATAGGTAACCAAAACGGTATAGAAAAATCCAACGATACTGATGCCAATTCCTATCAGCGGCAGACTGCCCGCATATGCGGTCAGAAGCATCCCCGCTCCAAGCAGCAGGCATCCAACCCCCGGTAATTTTTCCTTCCACCACATCGTCAGTTTTCCAAAATAAACACCGGCAGCTATTCCCATCAGCATCATGAGCGTGAGAATGATGCTGGCTTCCGACTCCGTTCCAAGTTTCTTCTCTAAAATCAACATCGGAACACGCAGGGAATTGGAACAGTAGATGCAGATGACAAACCCCGCAAACACTGCATAAGCAATGGTCAGGACTTCTTTTTTCCAACATTCTCTTTTTCCATCTGCCTCCGCTTCCAGACTTTCTTTCTCTGCCCCTGCACTCTGTGAGCCCGCACTCTGTCCCGTCTCCATACTTCCCGGAACCCATACAAGATACAGAAGTACAATCACAAATCCGAGCGCGTACACCCAAAATGCCAGATTCCACCGGATCAACACCAATTTTCCAGCAACCAGCGTCATAACCGCGCTTCCCAGCACCTCCGCCGATCCGCGGTATCCGAGCAGCGCCGCTTTTTCCCTGCCTTCATAATATTCACTGAAAATGCTGATTGCTTTCGCATTAATGAGTCCAATCCCGATCCCCAGGAAAATCCTGGATGCGAGCACCACCGGATATTCCTGTACAAACACCGGTACCATGCCGCTGACCGATAAAAGAAGCAGACCGCCCACAATCATTGGACGGTCTTTCATATAACGCGACAGCCATGCATTCAGCACGATCATGACAGTGATCGCAAACGACGGTGCAGAGATCAATATCTCCACCTGTGCGGTTGTATATTCACTGAAATGCTGCAGCAGCGATGGCAGCACGATCGAAACAGAATACGCCGATGTCAGTATCAATGACAGCGATAGCAGCGCTATTTTCTTCATTTGTTCTTTCATATTGGTTTCTCCCCGAATGTAAGTTTTATACTAGAATTTTGATTGCTTCTGTCCTATCCATTCACAATCGCAGGCAGCACAATCCATGTATCGTTTCTTAAAACAATACTCCATATCTTCTATCATAAATGAAATTCATTCAGAAAGAAATACTTAAATTATTTTTTATTCTAAGATAGATGTTCCTTCGTTACCTATCCCCGCGCAAACCAGTCTTTCATGCACTGAAGCACCTGCACCAGCTCTTCTTCCTTGATAATATACGGAACCATCGCGTACAGATAATTTAAGAACGGACGGCTGAACACGCCGCGTTTGTACGCATATTCCTGATACCCTTTCAGGACTGCCGGATCATATACCTCGACACAGACACATCCGCCCATCATGCGGACCTCCCTGATTCTCGGATCGGTAAATCCTTCCATCTCCCGACGGGTGATAGCTTCGATCTTCTGAATCTTTTCCATATAGTTCTGCGTCTCAAACAGCTCAATCGAGGCAAGCGCCGCGCTGCACGCGAGGGCATTTCCCATAAAGGTCGGTCCGTGCATCAGCGCATGTTCCGGGTTATCATCGAAAAATCCATCAAATACCTTTTTATTTGCCACAGTCGCCGCGTGACCAATGTAACCGCCGGTCAATGCCTTTCCGAGGACCAGAATATCCGGAAGCACCCGATCTGCCACAAAGCGGTTTCCGGTTCTGCCAAATCCGGTTGCCACCTCATCAAAAACCAGCAGCACGCCGTACTTATCACAGAGTTCCCTTGCCTTCTCCAAAAATGAAATGTCGTACATCCGCATTCCGCCAGCACCCTGTAAAAGCGGTTCCACCAGCACGCAGTTCAACTTGTCATGATACTGTTCAAATGCTTTCTCCAGCGCCGGGATCTCAGTCGGAATGTGAACCACATACGGGCTTGCACCATACGCTTTCAGCACAAAATGGTAGTCCTCATCATCGCCTGCCTCCATCGTCTTAAAGGTATCGCCGTGGTACGCGTGTTCCAACGCCAGAATCATTGTTCGCTTCTCATCGCCGCGGTTCATATAATACTGCAGCGCCATTTTCAGCGCTACCTCAACCGCCACGCTGCCGGAATCCGAAAAAAAGCAATAGTCCAGATCGCCCGGCAGCCAGGATGCCAGTTTTTCTGAAAGCCTGCGCGCCGGCTCATGCGTCAGTCCGCCCAGCATCACATGAGAAAATTTTTCTACCTGTGAAATAATTGCCTGATTGATTACCGGATGTTTATATCCATGAATCACACTCCACCAGGACGAAACCGAATCAATCAGCTTCTGATCCTTCGTGTAAAGATATACCCCATTCGCATCCACGATCTCATAAGGTGCTTTCATTGTTTTTAACTGTTCATATGGATACCAGATCATTTTTCTTCTCCTTTATCTTCTGTCTTACGCATACAGCCCTTTCAGCGTCTCCGCATCCATGGAAAGCTCCGTATCCCCATCCGCCACACAGGCAACAACCGGAATGCCAGTGTAATATTCACACATTTTCCGGTTATCCTCATGAAGCAGATTCCCCGTCTCATAATGGTTGAAAATAATTCCTTTCAGGGCAATTCCCTGTTGTTTCAGATAATAGGCAGTAAGCCCCACGCCATTGATCGTCCCAAGCCCCGCATCTGCAATCAGCAGGCAGCCAAGCCCGCACGCTTTTACTACTTCTGGAAGACGGATATCCGCCTCGTCTATGCAGAGTGGACAGAGAATTCCGCCGCTTCCTTCCATCGTCACATACTCATATTTTTCACAGACTTTGTGAAAATCTTCCAGCACCCGTTCCATCTGGACCGGGTTGCCCTCCAGACGGGATGCCAGATGCGGCGATACCGCCGTCTCGTACACATACGGACACATTTCCTCAAGCGGCTGCCCGATTCCCGACATTGTTTTTACCTGCAAGGCATCTCCTGGAATCAGGCTTCCATCCGCACGCCGCTCATTGCCGCTCATTGCCGCTTTATAATACGCCGCATCCGCGCCGCTCTCCCGCAGTTTTTTCACAATCAATCCTGTCACATACGTTTTTCCAATATCCGTTCCCGTACCTGTTATAAAAATCCCCTTGCTCATCTTTTATCCAAGTTTCCCTCCCTGAATCAGCGGAATCATCCGTTTTCCTATGATGGCAGCCACAATGCAGAGCACGATATCGCCCGGAACTGCCAGAACAAAGCAATATAAAAACAGCGCTCCTACGCCGATCGGCGAATTCAGATAGAAATTGCTGATCACGTAGTAATAAATCATTCCAAATGCATAGACAATAAAAAGTCCCAGAAAATTAGCTCCCAGCAGGCGCCGGTAACTCGGATGCGTCTTGGCATTGGCAATCTTACCATTCACATACGCCGCAACCGCAAATCCGATGATATATCCAAAACTCGGCTGGAAAATATATCCTGGTCCGCCGCCCTGAGTGAAAATCGGAAGTCCAATTAAACCTAATACGATATAAACCACAACCGCCAGCGCCCCGTTGACCGGGCCTAAAAGCAGACCTGCCAGCATCGTAAATAAAAACTGCAATGTAAACGGAACCACCGGAACCGGTATCTTGATAAATGCTCCCACTGCAATCAATGCGACAAACATCGCGCACAAAACTAAATCCTTTGTCTTCATGTGTTTCAAACCTTTTTCCTCCTTGGGTATCTGAATGATTTCAGGCATCTGAAGCCATTCTATTCTCGCACATGTACATAAATTTCTCTCCGCAACCCCTGTTCCAACTATCTAAAACAGCAGCGGCCGTCCCAGATCCCGGGTAGTCGAAACAGATGCAGAACTGATTGCAAGCATAACATAGCCTTTTTCAATTGTCAACCTATTATTTTTATATGGTTAACAATTAGTTTTTTATCTGTTTTTTATCTCTTTTCTTTCCATAATCTTGTTTCTTATATCCCTTGATATACATACGTTTCCCGTCCGTCCACACATTCACTGCCCCTGAATCCGCCGTTCTCCAAATCTCCGTTCCCGTCTGTTCCAGACGTTCCACCGCCTCCGGTGCCGGATGCCCGTAAGTATTTCCCTCTCCATAAGAGAGCACCGTGAAAGCTGGGGAAAAGCACTCCAAAAACTCCTCTGAGGAGGAACCGTTCGAACCATGGTGTGCGGCTTTTAACAGTGTCACTTTTTCCCTCTTTTTGTCCTCTTCCACCGCCAGAATCTTCCTTTCGTCCTCCACTCCAATATCTCCTGTCAGAAGCATACGAAACTTTCCATACGTGACATCAAACACCAGTGAATGACTATTTCGCTCCTCGACTGGCTTTTCCCCCGCCTCCGGGTACAGGCACCGAAGCGCCAGGCTTTTCGCCCGCACCGTTTCTCCCCGATGCAGATAATAGACTTCCGCACCCCGTTTTCTGGCAAGAGTTTCCAGTTTTTTATATGCCTCCTGCCCTTTTCCTGCCGCCGGAAGTGCCAGATTCCGCACCCGGATATCTGCCTCCTCCTTCAAAAGCCACTCGATCCCGTTCGTGTGATCCGCATCCGCATGGCTGACCAGAATCCAGTCCAGCGTGCGGATTCCCTGACTTTTCAAAAATGGTCCCAGCACATTTTTCCCGATTTTTTTATCCTGGCTGCTGCCACAGTCCGAAAGAATTGCCTCATCCCGCGTCCGCAGAAAGACGCCGTCGCCCTGTCCTACATCGAGAAACCAGCTCTGAAAGCCATGAACAGGCTGAACCACTAAAAAGACTACCGCCACAGCAATAAATACACTATTTTTTCCCGGTGCATTCCATTCTTTTGGAAACAGAACAATCCCTTTTCTCTCCAAATTATCTCTTGCTTCTCCCACACTCCACACATATCGAATCCCCAGCGCCACATAAAACACCCCTATTTTCCACATTTCCGGGCGTCCTGCCACGATGGAATGAAACGGCACGCGTTCCACCTGGATGCAAAGCCATTCATACAACTGAAAAATATAATGCCCCGGACCCGTACATGCACTTGCCGCTATTCTGAATATTTCTGGTATTTCTGATATTCCTGATGCTGCACCTCCAAAAGCCGAAAGCACTCCCGCAATGCTGCCTCTGCCCATTCCCCCCATTTTTCCTCCCACAAACGCTATACTGTAAATTCCAAGCGCCAGCAGACCGCTTCCGGCTGCATACGTGAGAAGCGGAATCACGATCAGGTTCAAAAAAATTCCCAACATCGGAAATGTAAAATAGTGATACAGCTGAATCGGCATCGTATAAAGCTGAATTGCCAAGCTGAGCATGAGTGTTTCATATCCTTTCTTTTTTTCTTTCTCTTGTTCCTCCTCTTCCCGCTCTTTTCTCTTTTTTTCCACTTTCCGCAGCTCCTCCGTCTCCAGCCCAATCGCGGCAACCGCGCCATAGGAAAGCTGCAATCCCGCCGAAAAGAGCAGATACGGCGACTGCCACGCCTGTAAAATCAAAGACAGCGACAGCGCACTCAGCAGATCGTAACTCCGCCCCAGATATGCCGCCAGACAGGACACCTCTACCATAAATACCGCCCGGAATACCGATGCTCCAAATCCGGTTACTAAACCATAAAAGGTAAGAAGCGCTGAAGCCCCCAGTCCCGCCCATCCATACGATATCCCCCAAAAACGCAGTACGCTGTAAACGCTCATGCCAATCAAAGAGACATGAAGCCCGCTGACTGCCAGAATATGTGCAATCCCATTATCCTGAAACCGTTCGCGCAGCTCTTCC
>NZ_FR895054.1:12265-19592 GCF_000434655.1 Clostridium sp. CAG:43
CCCCAGCAAAATTGCCTGAAAAATCCCTGCATCTTCTGGAACACAGATTTCCTGAAAAACAGCCGTCGCGTACGCCCGGAAGCATTCTGCCTGACTTCGGAGAGGGGAACTTTTTCCTTCTGAAATAAAAATCCGATCCGCCGTCACCCGGTTTCTGATTCCTAGTCCCCGATAATACATCCGATACGAAAACTGCCCCGGATTGCGCGCTTCTTCCAGAAACTCAGCAGTTCCCGTCAGATGAATCTGACTTCCGCAAGGTGGCAGAATTTTCTCTTCACACATCTCCAGTAAATCGCTTTTACACGATATCAGTACCTTTCTTACACTTTCATCCTCTACCTCCACCCCCGTCAAAATCATCGTACACCACCCATTTTTTTCCGAAATAGAATCCAGTGTTCCAGATACCGCCACCTCTGCCGAACCACCCTTCTGCGTTACCATCCGTTCCAGCGCATCCGGGCGCATTTCCACCGTCATCCGTCCCCATCCTGCCAGAAAACAGAAAAACAGCAGAAAGACACGGCACATCATCGGATCTTTCCAATTCCAGACGCGTTCTGCGTCTGTCTGAAAGTCCGAATCTACCCGTCCTTCTGCTGTTTTTATGACTGCAGGTGAAAAAGAATGTGCCTTGTGTTTCATAGGACACAATTTCCTATGAAACACAAAAAGCGCTGCTGCAATTATAAACCACACCGTCATGCCCATCTGGTACGCTGCGACCTCTCCAAGTACAAAAGCCACCATCATCCACATTACCGGTCGTTTGATATTCAATTCCTCTTTTCTTGTATTCTACAAAACATCAACAAAATCCCATTGCTGCTCTCTTCCAAACATGACATATACATTCTGTCTGACAGTTACTTCACAATGTACTTCTCCTCTCTCTCCAGAGGCTGCGCCAGCGAAATCACATTCCGATACGTCACATCTGCTGAGCCATTGACCGTGATCTGCACTTTATTCACCGTCTGAAGCTCTGTCAGAGAATCGACGATCGCGTAAATCGGAATATACTCCGCCACATCGGTATCCCCGGAAATAAAACCACTATCCAGGTTGACATAGCAGGTATTATCTGTCAGTGATACGTTTAATACCTTTGTATTTTTCGGCATCACTGAAAGACCGCCATTCTGGGAACCTGCCAGCAGCTGCTCCACTACCAGGCGTTCCAGCGACGTGTTCATACTGTGAAATACTTCCCGTTTTTCTGCCACCAGACCATCTTTTTCTTCATTGGAAAAATACAGGGTCAGCTCTACTTTTTCATACGAATTGACATCCGAAATACTGTCTACAAAATCACTTCCTGCGATCGCGCCCACCGGGTTGCCATGCGTGTCCAGAAGCGGCTGTCCCTCGCAATTAATGCTGATATAATCGACTCCCTCTACCTGTGTAAAGGTCTTTGCCAGCGCCGCCCGGCACAGAATCTCCCGCGACGCTTTCATATTCATATATTCCTGATTAAAATTCAGCGTCAGCACGTTATTGTCCCGGTTAATATCCAGGAATTCAACCTTATCGCTTAAAACTGCCTGATACTCCGGGTTTTCCGGCGCCGCAAGGATCTGCCCCGCCAGCTCTCCGATCAGGATCTCAGCGTCCGTCGTCTCCGTCTGATAGGAAACACTCGCCAGCCCCGTGCGTGTCGAATTGAGATAATAAATCTGATAGACTCCGTCCTCACCCGCCGTCGGATGCACCTCTTCTTTTTTTCGGCATCCGCCCAGAAGAAGCAGACACGCCAGGCAAAGGAGCAGCCACAAACTTACGCTTCCTGCCCGTTTTCCAGAGCTTTTTTTTCTTATTTTCTCCATTTATTATTTCCTGTTGTTATTTTGCAGTCTATCTCACAATAGACATTTCCCTGACCTCACATTCGAACACTGCAACACTCAAATACCGCAACATTCAAACACTGAAACATTCGAACACTGCAGCATTCAAACACCGAAATATTCGAACACCGCAACACCAGCAACCCTCTCGAACCTCTAAACCGCCCAGAACTACGCTGTCTACGGAATATAATTCAACGGAATCCGCACCGTAAAGGTTGCTCCCTTGCCTTCTTCACTCTTCAGGCGGATCGCGCCCTGATGAAGAAGAATAATATTCTTCGTGATCGCAAGCCCCAGCCCGGTACCGCCTGTCTCGCGTGAGCGCGCCTTATCTACACGGTAAAAACGCTCAAATACACGCTCCTGAAATTCCTTCGGGATTCCCACGCCATTATCCTCCACCTTCACATAAAAGAACTTGTGGTCAGCATCCAGCGTCACCCAGACTTTTCCCTCTTCGCGGTTATACTTGATCGCATTTTCCACCAGGTTCGAAAGTGCCAGGCTCAATTTTACCTCATCCACATCCGCCGATACTTCCCGCTTGCTCTCATATGTGATCTCAATGTTCCGCCGCTTCGCGATCGGGGTCAGACGTTTTAAAATCTGTTCCAGAAGGCCATTGATCGAAGTCTGTGCAATATTCAGATCCGGCGATGATTTATCCATTTTGACTAACGTCAGCAGATCATCGATAATCTTGCCCTCGCGGTCAATCTCCGCCGAAATATCCTGCATAAACTCCTGATATAACTCCGCCGGGGCGTTCTCCATCCCCATCAGAGAATCCGCCAGCACCCTTATCGAAGTCAGCGGTGTTTTCAGCTCATGCGACACGTTGGAAACAAACTCCTGACGCGACTGATCCAGGTTTTTCAGCTTCCGGATGGTCTGCATGACTGCCTCCGAAATGTCCCGCGTCTCCCGGTACGCTTTTACATCAATATCCTGATCCAGATTTCCCTCTGCCACCATATCGAGCTGCTGCTGCAGGCGGCGGAATGGTTTCAGCAGGCAAGCCGCCGCCAATAAATCTGCGATCAGAATAAAACAGAACATAACGAGCTGCAAAAATCCCGTCTTCTGCACAATTTTCTCCTGCAAAAGTGCCGAATTTTCCGTGGATGCCATCAGAAGAAGGACTCCCTGCACGCCTGCCGTATTTTTCCCTTTTCCGGCTGCCACATCCGAATCGATCGGCGCTGCATCCGTGCTTTTTGCCTGAATCGGCTGCGCTACATAGAAATACTTTTTCTTCTGGTTCAAATAGCTGGAAGTTTCCCCGTCAAATGCCTTTAACACATCCGATACAACCAGCGTTTTCCCTCTGGAAAGACCAAATGTGTCTTTCAAAATCTTAAAGCTATCGTCCACCAGCACGATTCTTCCGTTCATCAGATCCGCCGTTGTACTAAGTTCCGCATCCAGCGCCGGATTTGGATTTCCCGACAGCAGTACATTGATATAATCACTGCTGCGTATCTTGTTTGCTAAAATCAGACTCCGGTTCTGCGCTTCCGCCATCCGTTCTTCCACGTGGCTCTGGTAAAAATACCCCGATGTAAAACGGACCTGTACCAGAAGCGGAACCAGCGTCAGGATCAGAAAGGCGAGGATCAGCGGGATTCGCATCCCGATCGTGTGCTCCATCGCTTTCCATATTTTTCTTTTATGTTCTGCTATTCTTCTCATGCTCCTGTCCTGAACAATTACCGTTCACGCGCTCTTACTTGTGTTGCTTAACTTACTGACATTGACCGTGAACCGAAATGCTGCTCCGCAACTGCGTTTCTCACAACAACGATCCGATTTCAAGTTTCTTCGACGCCGCGATCGCCAGCGCTCCCGGTCCGATATGGCAGGCTACACTTAAGGACAGCGGATCTACATGGACTTCCGTCTCCGGGAAAAGTTCCCGAAGCTCGGCTGCCAGCTCCTGCGCCATCTCATCATTGTCGGTATGCGCTACATCAATATACGTTTTTTCTCCCGTCACATCACCAAACCGAGTTTCCAGATCGCGGGTGATCGCCGTGATCATCATGGAACGCGCCTGTTTCATCGTCCGCGCCTTCGCAAATGCGTCCAGCTTCTCGCCCTGTATCGTCAGAACCGGTTTTAAACGGAGAAGTGTTCCGAGCGCTGCTGCCGCTGGTGTGATTCTACCGCCCTTTTTCAGGTATTTTAATGTGTCAACCGTGACATAAATAGTTGAATCCAAACCTGTATCTTCCAGCTTTTTGCAGATCGCCTCCGCGTCCATGCCGGCTGCCGCCATGTCAAGCGCATCCTGCACCGAACGGCGCTGGGTCACGGAAATCCTGTGATTATCCGCCACCTGCACTTTTCCGTCGAAATCATCTGCCAGCATCTTTGCCGTCTGGCAGGAGCTCGAAAGCCCGCTGGACATCGGGATGTGCACAACTGCATCGTATTCCTCCAAAAGTTTTTCCCAGAGATTTAAGATCGTCTCCGGGGACGGCTGGGATGTGCTCACATCGTGATCCCCGCTCAGATGCTCGTAAAATTCCTTCTGTGTCAAATTTATATCTTCCAGATACTCGGTTCCATCAATCATAAACGGCATCGGCAGGACATATACGCCCATCTCTTTCGCCTGTGCCTGTGTAATTCCGCTGTTGCTGTCTGTAACAACCGCTACCTTCATGCTTGTTTCCTCCTGTTTTCCCTGTGAATCTGCTGCCATCCTATTTTCCTTTCCGCATAACACTTTCTTTTCTAAAAATGTCTGCCCTGGAACAGCCTCCGAGCGGTTCACATAGATGATTTTATTTTATCCTATTTTCTTATGAAATGGAAGAGAGAAGTAACCAAAAACTGCCACAAAACAAGCCCCGACCATTTCTCTGTTCATGATCTTTTCTTGCTTTATGGCAGTTTTCCCGATTCTTATTGACGGTTATATTTATACTTTCCTAATATATTCGAAAATTCTCCCTATTTCACCAACAGCGACTCTCCCGTCATCTCCTTCGGCTTCTCAAGTCCCATCAGTTCGATCAGCGTCGGCACAATATCGCAGAGGCGTCCGCCCTCGCGCAGCTTGTACGCCGGGTCAGCGCCGACCAGGACAAACGGCACCTGATTGGTCGTATGAGCGGTCCACGGCTCGCCGGTTGCCTCATCGACCATCACCTCTGCATTACCGTGATCGGCGCAGATAAAGAGAACGCCTCCGGCTGCCTTGATGGCTTCAACTGCACGTCCTACGCAGGCATCGACGGTCTCAATCGCCTTGATCGCAGCCGACTCCACGCCCGTGTGACCTACCATATCCGGGTTTGCAAAATTGATGATGATGACATCATATTTGCCGGACTCGATCGCCTCCACCAGCTTATCGCACACGATCGGTGCGCTCATCTCCGGTTTCAGGTCGTAGGTCGGAACCTCCTTCGGAGACGGAACCAGAATGCGGTCCTCGCCCTCGTTCGGCTCTTCCACGCCGCCGTTGAAGAAAAATGTTACGTGTGCATATTTCTCGGTCTCGGCGATACGTGCCTGCGTCATGTGGTGCGCCGCCAGGAACTCTCCAAATGTGTTCTTAATCTCTTCCTTCTTGAACGCAATCAGCTTGTTCCCGATCGTCTCATCGTAATCGGTAAAGCATACAAACGTCAGGTCAAGCTTCTTCTCTCTCGCAAATCCGGTAAATCCCTCATCGCAGAATGCGCGGGTGATCTCTCTTGCACGGTCCGGACGGAAGTTAAAGAAAATGACGGAATCGCCATCCTGAATCGTGGCAACCGGCTTTCCGTCCTTCTCTACATAGAACGGTACGACGAACTCATCGTTTACCTCTTTATCATAGGATGCCTGAATGCCTGCACACGCACTTTCTGCCTTCTCACCCTCTGCCTTTGTCAGCACATCGTAAGCTTTCTGGACACGATCCCAGTTTTTATCACGGTCCATCGCATAGTAGCGTCCCATCACGGAAGCCACCTCGCCGATGCCAAGCTGCTGCATCTTTTTCTCTAATTCTGCTACGAACTCCTTGCCGGAGGTCGGCGGTGTATCACGTCCGTCCAGGAAGCAGTGCACATACACTTTTTTAAGTCCCTGACGTTTTGCAAACTCCAGAAGTCCGAATAAATGAGTCAGATGGCTGTGAACGCCGCCATCTGATACCAGTCCGAACAGATGCAGAGCGGAATCATTTTTCTTGCAGGTGTCTGCGGCTGCCAGAAATTCCGGATTTTCAAAGAAATCGCCATCCTCGATTGATTTCGTGATACGGGTCAGCTCCTGGTATACGATACGTCCGGCGCCCATATTTAAATGTCCAACCTCCGAGTTACCCATCTGTCCGTCCGGCAGACCGACCGCCAGACCGCTGGCATTGCCGCGCACAAACGGGCACTGGCTCATCAGCTGATCCATGATCGGTGTCTTTGCCTCACACACGGCATTGTGCTCACAGGTATCTCTCATGCCGTATCCATCGAGAATCATTAATACGGTTGGCTTTTTTTTCATCTCTTTCTTCTTCCTTTCCTTCCATGAAATGAACCGTTTTTTCTGAAACAACCGGATGAACCAACAATTTTGATTGTTTCAGGTCAAAACTTTCACCTTCTTTTTTTACTGGCAAAAAGGGGACTGCCACGCCTCACACGTGCGACAGCCCCCTTTTGCTCATCTCTTATTTATAATTTACAATCTTTCCAAAATCTGCCTTTAAGGATGCGCCGCCTACCAGACCGCCATCGATATCCGGCTGTGCAAACAGCTCCGGAGCCGATGCTGCAGATACGGAACCGCCGTACTGAATGCGGATCGCCTCTGCGGTCGCCTCATCGTACACTTCCTTGATGCACGCACGGATCGCGCCGCACACTTCCTCAGCCTGCTCGGTGGTCGCTACCTTGCCGGTACCGATCGCCCAGATTGGCTCGTATGCGATCACAGCTGTCTTTGCCTGCTCTGCGGTCACATTCTGGAATGCGATCTTGATCTGCTGGCGGATCCAGTCAAGCGTGATCCCCTGCTCTCTCTGGGTCAGAGTCTCGCCGCAGCAAATGATCGGGGTCAGACCGTGCTCAAATGCTTTCAGTACCTTCTTATTGACCGTCTCATCGGTCTCTGCAAAATATTCTCTGCGCTCGGAATGTCCGATAATCACGTATTTAACGCCTGCATCGGTCAGCATATTCGGGGAAATCTCGCCGGTGTAAGCACCTTTCTCCTCGAAATACATATTTTCAGCGCCAACTGCGATGTTGGTTCCCTCGCACGCTTTTACAACCGGGATAATATCAATCGCCGGTACGCAGAATACAACGTCTACATCTTCCGAAACAACGAGCGGCTTCAGAAGCTCTACCAGAGCTACTGCCTCCGACGGCGTCATGTTCATTTTCCAGTTGCCTGCTACGATCTTTCTTCTAGCCATGACTATTCTATTCCTCTTTTCTGTTTATTTATTTGTTACTGTTCACGCATACGTG
>NZ_FR895055.1:0-4305 GCF_000434655.1 Clostridium sp. CAG:43
CTGAACAGTCATGTAAAAGGAAGAGAATATGAGCAGAAAAATCATGCAGCATGTATTTACTCTGATTGTCCTTCTGAGTCTGGGGAGCGCTGTTTTTCTGGGATATAAGCTGGTGCAGAAAGAGAGAGACTATCAGAAAGGGCAGGAATCCCTGGAGCGGGTGTATCAGGTGATGGAGGAGGTCAGAGTTCAGCAGGACGGCAGTTCTCCGTCAGGAAGTCTTTCGTCGCCGGAGGAAGAGGTTAAAGTTAGGGAGCTGAGACGGGAACAATATGCAGTCCTGAATCAGGAAAATCCGGATATGCAGGGATGGATCTACATCAAAGGAACGAAGATAGACTATCCGGTGATGTATACACCTCAGGAACCGGAATACTATATTAATCACAACTTTGATAAGGAAAAATCCAGCTATGGGATGATATTTATAGATGGAGATTGCCAGCTGGAAGAAAGATCCCAGAATCTGCTGCTTTATGGACATCATATGAGAAATGGTGATATGTTTGCGGCTATTGAGAATTATAAAAGAAAAGATTTTTGGCAGAAACATCAGATAATCGAATTTGATACATTGACGGAGAAAGAGACGTATCAGGTGATAGGAGCGTTTAAACAGTCAGCTGCTAACATGGATGAGTCCTTTAAGCGGATGCTTCTGGCAAGGAATGAAGAATCTTACGGAATGCTGATGGATTATCTGAAAGCTAACTGCTTTTATGATACCGGTGTGCAGGCTGCCTGGCCGGAACGACTTATCACGCTCGCTACCTGTGAATATACGCAGCAGGATGGACGTTTTTTTGTGGTGGCAAAACTCATCCCTATGTCAAAGGAAACTCAGTAATATCCTGAAATCTTCAATGGAAGACGTCACTTCGGATCAGCTCATGGTACTGATGGCATTGATATATTATGGTCATCACCGTGGCTTTCAGCCACGTTCACGGAGTTGCTGTGAATGATTCAGGAAAAACATATAAAAATAAAAATAGGACAGCTGTTCCGGGTAAGCTAGGAGCAGCTGTCCTATTTTATTCCGAAAATCAAAGAAATTTTATGTGAAAAGTTTTCAGATCCAGTGATATTTGTTTTTTTGTAAGACTTTTTGTCCTCCGTGCGTATACTATAAGGTTGGTTCTCAGAAAATAGAAAAGTAACGGCAGCTGTGATAGTAAAAACAGCTGCGAAAAACAAATACGCGAGAAGGTTTCGTGAGAAAGTGAGGAAATGCATTGAAACAGAAAAAACAAAATGAATTAGAACAATTTAGGGATTATTTGAGAGAACAGGAAAAAAGCAGCCATACAATCGAAAAATACTGCCGGGACGTGAGAAAGTTTTTGATGTTTGCGGGTGAAGAATGGGATAAAAACACAATTATATCTTTTAAGGAATACCTACAAACGCATTATAAAACGTCCAGCGCCAATTCGATGCTGGCGTCTCTGAACAGCTACTTTCATTTTATCGGAAGACAGGAATACTGTGTCCGCACGTTCCGGGTGCAGAAGCGGATTTTCTGTGATGAGAGACGGGAAATGACGCGCAGCGATTACCAGAAGTTAGTTAAGGCGGCGCGGGGACGCGGCGATGAACGCCTCTGTGCGATTTTGCAGACGATCGCGAGCACGGGCATACGAATCAGCGAGCTTTCATATATTACAGCGGAATCGCTGGCACAGGGGGAAGTGGTGATCGACTGTAAGGGAAAACAGCGGGTGATCCTGCTGCCGCAGTCGCTGATGCTGTATCTGACGCAGTACTGCCAGAAGCAGCGGATCGTGGGAGGCAGTATCTTTGTCACAAGAAGCGGGCATCCGCTCTGCAGACAGAAGGTATGGGCGGATATGAAATCCGTCTGCGCCGAAGCGGGGGTTCTTCCGAGCAAGGTATATCCGCACAATCTACGCCATCTGTTTGCCAAGATCTTTTATGAGCGCGATCACGATCTGGTCCGTCTGGCAGACTATCTGGGTCATAGCAGCGTGGAGACGACAAGGCGTTATACGATCATCAGCAGCCGTGAAGCGTGCCGCAGACAGCTGGAATTGGGTTTGTTGATTGATAGGGAAAATTGACGAAAAACGTAATGGGAATTATGTCCTGAAATGAAAAGAATCTGCATACATATCTAAATATATGACTTTATTATTAAGTCTATCACTTCTGAAAAAAAAATTCAACATACAAAGGCGTTAAAAACAGTACCTGAAATAGCACAGTGTAACTGGGCACATGCGTGAACAGTAACAGATATTGTATCCAAAAGTTGGAAAATCCGGCAAAAACCTTGCAAATTAAAGAAAAAATGAAATAGGCGGATAGGACATAATTCCCATTATGTCAACCGGGGAGGTGGAGTATGTGAGAGAAGATCTGACGGGGCGTCGGTATGGACGCCTGACCGTCTGCCGGGAGGTAAAACCGACAGAAAAAAGCCGCCGCCATTACTGGCTGTGCCGGTGCGACTGCGGGAAAGAAAAGACTGTGGAGGAGTCCCATCTGAAAACAGGGCATACGAAAAGCTGCGGGTGCTATCGGAAGGAGCTTCCGTCCAGTCGGTGGATTGATCTGACAGGGCGTCAGTTCGGACGTTTGAAAGTGCTTGAAGAGGCGGATAATTCCAACCGGACAGGCGAATACTGGAAATGCGTCTGTAGCTGCGGACGCCTGATTGAGGTGTCCAAAGAAAACCTGTGTGCGAGAAAAACCAAGAGCTGTGGCTGCCTGCGGGCGGAGACACGGAAGAAAAACATGAAAAAAGCGATTCATTTTGTAGGCGGAACCTGCCTGGAGCGGATCGCCAACCAGAAAAATACAGCAAACAATACGAGCGGTTACCGCGGCGTCTACCAGCGGGAAAATTCCCGGTGGCGGGCAGCAATCGGCTTTCAGGGAAAAGTGTACAACCTTGGAACTTTCGTAAATCTGGAGGACGCAGTGGCAGCACGGAAAAAAGCAGAAGAGGAACTGTACGAGCCATTTTTGCGGGAACATGGCGTGAAAACGGTGCAGAATGGAGGAATTTAAATCCGCATAAGGGGACAACCCTGTGTTGATGATAAGGCGGAATGTAAAAAGAATAAAAAAGCGAAGAAAAAGAGGGAAAGTTACAGTCAAGGTTGGTTTGGACGTCAGTCAAGATGTTTCACGGACAAAGATGGAGGGAGCGATGCAAAAGTGGATACGAAAAGCAGCGGCTGTGATAGCTGTCATCTGTCTGGCGTTCGGTACAGCGGGAGTGGCAATGCATAAATGGGATGAAATACGTCAGGCGAAGGCCCATGAAGAGTTGACTGCTCAGGTTGTGGGAATGTCGGAAGCAGGGACGACAGGAGAAACAATGCCGGAGAAAAAAGTGCCAGATGTGGAAAATGAGATAGATGAGACAAACGCGATAAAGGAAACAGAATATGTGTCAGCGATTGATTTCTCAGCACTGGATTCCCAGAATCCGGACGTCGTTGCATGGATTCAGATTCCGGGAACACAGATCAATTATCCGGTGGTTCAGGGGAAGGACAATGATTATTACCTGCATCGTGACCTGAACAGGCAGAAGAGCACGGCGGGCACGATTTTTCTGGACTATGCCGATCGGGCGGATTTTTCGTCCCTGCATAATGTGCTGTACGGACATCACATGAAGAATGGAAGTATGTTTAAAGACATTTCCAGATACAAGGATCAGGGTTATTTCGATCAGCATTCAGAAATCATTCTTTATATGCCGGAGCGGGAGATTCATTTAAAAGCCCTGGCGGCTGTCTGCACATCGCCGGATGCGATCCGACGGAAAACGGAGTTTGCATCGGGAGAAGAATTTGCGTCATATATTCAGCAGATGACAGCGGGCGCGAGCGCGTCCGCGCCGATCGAGGGGACGATCGTGCGTTTGTATTCATTTGTGACATGTAGCTATGAATTTAACAATGCCCGGACAATTCTATATGCGTATGAGGCGGCAGAATAGTAACGGTTCACGGGTAGGCACTTTTGGAACCGCGTTACTGGGCACGTATGCGTGAACAGTAACGCAGAATAAGATGGGGAATGTTCCAGATGTGGAAAAACAAAATGCGTTACCATGATGCAGTAACTGGATAGACAGAAAGACATAACATGGAAACGGACCGGAAAGAAATGTTTATACGCTGCTGCATCTGGAAATAGATCTATCAAGGGAGGTAAAGAGATGGAAGAGAGAAAAATCAGGGGGAGGAGCCGGAGGCGGAAGTATAAAAATCAGATGCGCCGTCCGATAGCAGTATTGCTGGCGCTGATGCTGTCGTTTAGTTCCTT
>NZ_FR895056.1:0-2131 GCF_000434655.1 Clostridium sp. CAG:43
TTCTCACGATGATGAATACGAAGCCGGAGCTGATCGACGGTGCTGTCCGATACCTGCGGATCTATGTTTTTGGTATGCCAGCGCTGGCACTCTTTAACTTCGGAAATGCGGTTCTAAGCGCCTCCGGCGATACAAAGCGCCCGCTCTATTATCTCTCTTTTGCCGGTGTTATCAATGTCATTTTGAATTTATTTTTCGTCATTATCTGCAAACTAGATGTCGCAGGTGTGGCATTGGCCAGCATTATCGCGGAATATATTTCGGCGGCTCTTGTCATCGCGCTCCTGCTTCGAAGCCGGGAAAATTATGCACTTCACCCGAGTGAACTTCAGATATCGCCGGACAAGGTAGGCAGAATCCTTCGAATCAGCATTCCGTCCGCCATTCAAAATATCCTTTTTGCCATCGCAAACATCTTTGTACAGACCAGTGTCAACTCGTTCGACCATGTCATCGTCGAGGGCAACTCAGCCGCTGCCAACACAGATCCTCTGGTCTACAATATGATGGCTGCCATCTACACAGGCTGCACCAGCTTTATCGCACAGAATCGTGGTGCCGGAAAACGGGAGCGGTGCCGCAGAAGCTACGAACTCTGCCTGCTCTATGCCACCTGCGTAGGGCTGATTCTGGGGATTTCGCTCTATCTCCTGCGCGTCCCATTCCTGTCACTCTTTACTAACGATGCAGAAGTTGTGACCGCCGGAACCACCCGTCTCGCCATCATGGCGCTCTCCTATGGGCTTAGCCCGCTGATGGACTGCACCCTGGCGGCATCCCGCGGACTGGGGCGGACCGTTATTCCGACCATCCTGGTTATATTGGGTTCGGTAGTATTCCGCCTTGCGTGGATTTTTACCATTTTTGCATACTTCCACACAATCCAGTCGCTGTACCTGCTATACGCCTTTTCATGGGGAATCACCGGTATTCCGGAGCTTATTTACTTTATTTATATTTACCGGCACGGGGCAGCTGAGCCGGAAGTATAACTTTCAGAACGTCCTTAAAAATGTTTAAAATTTTCATGTTCCCAAAAGCGCCAAAAGGACCGCCGCATCTGGCATGCCCTCTTCTAAGTAAACAAGATTTTCATTGTTATCTTGGTCTGCTTAAAAGGAAATATGCCAGTCTGCGGCAGTCCTTCTTTCTATTTCCGGTCAATTTCCGGATTGACATGCACCATAATGTGTTTTACCTTCGGAAATGTCTTTTCAATGCTGTTATGCACCACCTCGGCAATCTTGTGCGCCTCCCGCAGCGGCATGGAACCATCTACCTCAATCTCAATGTCCGCATAAATTTTATTGCCAAAGATCCGAGTCTGAAGCAGGTCAATCCGCGCCACATCTGGATTCTGAAGAACGCAGGCGCGCAGCTGTTCTTCGGTCTTCTCATCACAGGAATGATCGACCATTTTATCCATCGCATCTTTAAAAATCTCATACGCCGCTTTCACGATAAAGACGAAAATAACCAGGCTCGCGATCGGATCCATGACCGGAAATCCCATTCTCGCGCCCACGATTCCGACCAGCGCACCGATCGAGGAAAACGCATCGGAACGGTGATGCCATGCATCTGCCATCAGTGCGCTGGAATCAATCTTTTTCGCATAATATCGGGTGTACCAGTACATCGCTTCTTTACTGACAATGGATATAACAGCCGCTGCCAGCGCCAGCATCCCCGGTACCTGCAGGTGACTGTATTCTCCCTTGAGCACGTCCGTAAGCGCCTCCACGCCAATCCCCAGACCTGTCATAAAGAGAACCATCGAGAGGACAATCGCAGCCACACACTCCATCCGCTCATGTCCATACGGGTGCTCCTTGTCCGGCTGTTTGGACGACAGCTTAATTCCAATCACCACAATCATCGTGCTGAACACATCGGACGCCGAATGGATACTGTCACTGATCATCGCATTCGAATGTGCGAACACGCCGGCTAACAGCTTCATAAACGCCAAAAGGATGTTCACTACTATCGTTACAAAAGACACTTGATTTGCCACCTTCTGAAAATCATTCTGTTTCATATTCGTTACCTCCAAAAAATATCTCATGGCACTAACGATAGGTGGGTGCTGCAAACCCATAAAAAAGTATAAAAAAACACCCACGAACCA
>NZ_FR895056.1:2138-9067 GCF_000434655.1 Clostridium sp. CAG:43
AAAAAAACACCCACGAACCAGTATGAGTAACTACTGTCCCGTGGATGAAACTAACTTCCACTGTCGCTTCTGCGACCCGACCCCATGATATTCACGGTCTGCTCAGTTTGTACTGTAGTTTGATATGCAGTGCAAAGAGTTTATGATGAATAATAGCACAAATTTACTTTGTTGTCAATATCGGGAACCGCCCCTTTTTCCATATTTATTTTTTCAATTCCTTAATTCCAGCCTCAAGTCCTGCCGCCGTCAGCGGAAACATCGGAATCTCCTCGCGGATCAGACTGATCGTGTACGCACCGTAGGCATATGCCCAGTTATTTTCCCGCATCGGGTTCAGCCAGATCGCTGACGGAAAACGCCGGTGCATCTCCTGCAGCCAGTAAATGCCCGTCCGCTCGTTGCTGTGGAAATAGTCGAGACTGCCGCCGCGGTACAGAAGTTCCGACGGCGCCATCGACGCATCCCCAACCAGAATTACCTTGTATTCCGGTTTCAGGTTGTGAAAGACCCACTCGGTCGAGATCTTATCCCTCCAGGAGCAGGACGGCGTCGTAAACAGCTGATCGTAGAAACAGTTGTGGAAATAATAAATCTTCAAATCCTTAAAATGAGACGACTGATTGACCGCCTGGAACAGCCGGTTGCACAGATCCGCATATGCCCACATCGACCCGCCGCTGTCCATCAGAAGCAAAAGCTTCGTCTGGTTCTTTCTCGGGCGCTCCATGACGAGCTCCAGACGTCCGCCTTCGTCACAGGTCTTCTCGATCGTTTTCTCCACATTGAGCTCCGTTTTCGGTCCATCCTCACGGCAGGATAAAAGACGCAGCTTTTTGAGCGCCACCTGGAACTGCCGGATCTGGATGACCGCATCGTCGCGGAAATCGCGGTAATTCCGCTGTTCCGCCACCTGCAGCGCTCTCCGGTTTTTGCCCGGTCCGCCCACGCGGATGCCCTTCGGGCTGTAACCGGAATGTCCAAATGCCGACGTACCGCCGGTTCCAATCCACTTATTGCCGCCGTGGTGCTGCTCATGCTGCTCTTTCAGTCGTTCCGCCATCATTTTACGGATATCGTCCAGATCAAGTCCCGCAAACCGCGCATCGACCTCATCCTTATCATACGGCGTCTGCGCGTGCGCCTTGGCAAGCCAGTCTAAGACCTCCTTCGGAAGTTCCTCAAACGTCTGCACATTTTTAAAATATGCCAGAAATGCCTGGTCAAATTTGTCATATTCGGACTCTTTTTTGACCAGAACCGCCCTCGCCATATAGTAAAACTCCGTCAGGCTCGCGTCGTTCAGGTTCATTTCCAGCGCATCCATCAGGCTGTTCCACTCATTGAGGCTCGTCTTCATCCCGTAAGAACGGAGTAGATACAGAAAATCAGTAAACATATCGGTTATTCTCCACCAGCTTTAAATCCTCTGTCTTTTTTAAGAGTACCCCCGCAAACGGGATCTCCTTTTCCAGCTTCTCCACCGGCACGCCGCCGATCACAAGCGCCTGAATCCAGTCCAACACCTCGGAGGTACTCGGCTTCTTCTGCAGACCGCGCAGATCGCGCACCCGGTAGAAGGCGTCCAGCACGCCGTCGATCAGCTTCTGGTCGAGATCCGGGTAATGTGCCTTGATGATCTTCTCCATCATCGGCTGCTCCGGAAATGCAATATAATGGAAGATACAGCGGCGCAGGAACGCATCCGGCAGCTCCTTCTCCGCATTGGAGGTAATAATCACAATCGGACGGTGCTTCGCTTTGACAGTCTTTCCCGTCTCCGGAATGTAAAATTCCATCTTGTCAAGTTCCCAGAGCAGGTCGTTCGGGAATTCCAGATCCGCTTTATCGATCTCATCGATCAAAAGAACCGTCTGCTTTTCCTTCTCAAATGCCTCTCCCATCTTTCCGAGGCGGATATATCTGGCAATATCATCAACGCCGTCCGCACCAAACTGGCTGTCGTAAAGACGCTGTACCGTATCGTACACGTAAAGACCGTCTTGTGCGCGGGTCGTCGATTTAATATTCCAGATCAAAAGTTCCATATCGAGGGATCTGGCAATCGCCTCCGCGAGCATCGTCTTTCCAGTGCCCGGTTCTCCCTTGATTAAGAGCGGCTTTTTGAGCGCCGCCGCAATGTTAACGCTGCGGATCAGTTCATCCGAAGCGATGTATTCGTCACTGCCGTGAAATTGCTGCATGATAAATTCTCCTTTTAGAAAGTTCTCCTTTTACATAACTGTAAACACTAACAAGGGCGGCATAACGATTCAGGATCCATGCTGACTGCGCTCGGTTCGGATCCATCGTTCCTCCCGATCGTCATACATAATCCTGCCCGTTTGCCGCCCTATTGATTTGCGATACCAGTGCCAAAAGTTCAGAAATCCGATGCAAGCTTGCTTGCAGGAAGATTTTTGAATTTGGTATCAGAGTGTCAAAAAACTTTTTGACCCTTTCATCATAATATAGCAATATTCTAATAGTTTGTCAAATCGTATATATGTTAGGATTTCATTAGAAAAACACGATTGTTACTGCTCACTATTCTACTTTGCCACCCGGATATTCTTGCTGCCGCTAAATCCTTCCGGCGGCTCTGTCTCCGTGAGGATCGTCGCTTCTTCAAACACCCCGAACGTCACCGAACTTACCATGCCGAATTTCTGGCTGTCCGCCAGCACATAGCAGCGCTCTGTCTGGCGCATCGCCTCTTGCTTGACTAATGCCTCATTCGGATCCGGCGTCGTGAAACCGTGGCGCTTGCTGACGCCGTTGGTTCCAAAAAATCCCTTTGTAAAATGATAGCCCTGGATCGTCAGGATCGCCTGGCTTCCGATGACCGCCTCCGTCGTGCCCTTTAACTCACCACCAATCAGAATTACGCGGTTTCCGGCGGCTGCCAGCCGTTTGGCATGTGATACCGCATTCGTCACAAACGTGGCGCTGCGCACCGGAAGATAGTCTAAGATATACCCGGTCGTCGTGCCCGCGTCCAGATAGACAAAATCATCCGGCTGGATAAGTCCCGCCGCAAACTGGGCGATTCTCCTTTTCTCCTCCTGCTGCAATTCCATCTTCTGTGCCACTGACGGTTCGGTTCCCGTAAATGTCCCGTCTGAGGACACCGCGCCGCCAAACACCTTGGTCAGGCGCCCCGCCTTGTCAAGCGCATTCAGATCCCGCCGGATCGTCGATTCCGAAACTCCCAGCACATCTTTAATCTCAGGAACTGTCACACTCCTCTTTTTATCCAGAAGTTCCAAAATCAGTTCGTATCTTTTTTCTGTCAGCATGACTCTTTTCCTTTCATCTTCTGCTGTGGTTGAACTTTTTTTAGCTCAATTTTTCACTTCTCTCTGTCTTAATATTCTTATCAACTGCAGCTGCTTTCGACAATGACCTTCCGAATCGGCAGCACACGCCCCGGCGATACGGAAAGCTCATCCACACCCATTTTCAGGAATTCTTTTGTCAAACTCAGATCCGCGCCCAATTCGCCGCAGATACCTGCCCAGATGCCCTCGGCGTGCGCATTTTCGACAACCATGCGGATCATCGCCAGCACCGCCGGATGGTGCGGATCGTAAAATGCATCCAGCTCCGGGTTCTGACGGTCAACTGCCAGCGTATACTGGGTCAGATCGTTCGTTCCGATGCTGAAAAAGTCCACTTTTTTCGCCAGATCCCGGCTTACCATGACTGCCGCCGGGGTTTCAATCATAATGCCCTGCTTCGGGTCGCCAAACTGGAGATTCTGTGCGGTCAGCTCCGTCTTGACCTCCTCGACAATCTTCGCGATCGCCTCGACCTCCCAGACACTTGTGATCATCGGATACATGATCTGGAGATTGCCATAGGCACTTGCCCGAAACAACGCACGAAGCTGTGTCTTGAAAATCTCCGGTCTTGTCAGGCAGATACGGATCGCCCGGCAGCCCATCGCCGGATTTTCCTCTTTTTTCAGTTCAAAATAATCGCACTGCTTGTCCGCGCCGATGTCCAGCGTGCGGATAATGACCGGTTTGCCCGCCATCGTTTCCGCTACCTGTTTATATACCTGGAACTGCTCCTCCTCCGTCGGAAATGTTTCTTTTTCCAGATACAAAAATTCGCTGCGGAACAGTCCGATGCCCGCTGCATCGTTATGAATGACCGACGCCAGATCCTTGCTGTTGCCAATGTTCGCATACAGGCGGATCTTCTTGCCATCCAGAGTGACTGTTTCGCGCCCTTTCAGTGTTTGCAGCAGTTCTTTCTTCTCCTGTTCCTCCCGCTGCCGGCGGCGCATTGTTTCCAATGTCTCCTCATCCGGTTCCACATACAGGACTCCGTTAGTACCATCCACAACCGCAAATTTCCCATCTACCGTCTCATCGAGCGCCACGTCCGTTCCGATCAGCGCCGGAATGCTCATCGTACGCGCCAGGATCGCCGTGTGTGAATTGACGGAACCGTGTACCGTCACAAAGGATAGCACCTTGTCCTTTTCAAGCTGTACCGTCTCTGACGGTGCTAAATCATCTGCCAGAATAATCACCGGCTCGTCCGTATGGATGCCCTGACCTGCGCCTCCGGACAGAACGCGCACAATCCGCTCCGAAATATCTTTGACATCCGCCGCGCGCCCGCGCATATATTCGTCCTCCATCGCCGCAAACATCTGGGCGAAATTGTCACCGGTCACCGCAACCGCATACTCGGCATTGACCTTCTGCGTATCGATGATATTCTGAACCGCGTCCAGATAGTCCTCGTCCTCCAGCATGATCTGATGAATCTCAAAAATCGCCGCATTCGCCTCGCCAACTTCTTTTACCGCCTTTTCATACAACTCGCCGAGCTGGCGGATGGACTCCTGAACTGCCGCATTAAACCGCGCTTTTTCCTGCTCTGTATTCTCTATTTTCGTCCGTTTTACGGTCTGCTCGCCTTTCTGATACACACATATTTTTCCAACTGCGACACCGCCAAATACACTTTTTCCACGATACGTCTGCATGATCATTCCCCTTTCCATTGATCCATTATCGAAAAATGCCGCCATGTAATAATCCCTTACATCGCGGCATCTTTGTTAAACTACATATTTTCCTTCATAAACTGGCTGACTGCCTCATAAGCTGCTTCTTCGTCCTCGCCCTCAAAAGTCAGGGTTACTTCCTGTCCATTCTTTACCGCCAGTCCCATGATACCGAAAATCTTTTTGCAGTCGCCGCTCTTTCCATCTTTCGCCAGCTTGATCGTACTCGTAAACTGTTTTGCCGCCTTTACCAGTTCACCTGCCGGGCGTGCGTGGATTCCTTCCGGGTCTGTAATGGTATATTTAAACTCTTTCATGATGATGTTCTCCTTCTCATTATAACCTATTTTGATTGATTTGACCAAAAAATTTCTAATAAAGATTCACATTCCGTCAAAAAAAATTATTTATCTATTCTTCTACATTCTTCTTGAGAACTCCTAAGAGTACCGTCGAGATCGCCATGCCAACCACCAGTGCCAGCAGATAGAACAGCGGATTTCCCATAACTGGGAATACGAAGATTCCGCCATGCGGCGCCATCAGCGTACAGTTAAATAACATGCTCATCGCTCCCGCAACACCCGAACCGACGATGCAGGCTGGAAGCACATGTACCGGATCGGACGCTGCAAATGGAATCGCGCCCTCCGTGATGAATGCCAGACCCATGATGAAGTTGGTCGGTCCTGCCTCGCGCTCTTCCTTTGTAAATTTCTTCTTAAACAGCATTGTTGCCAGCGCAATCGCACACGGCGGTGTCATACCGCCAATCATAACAGCTGCCATCACATCGTAGTTGCCGGAGGCGATTGCCGCCGTACCAAATACATATGCCGCCTTGTTGAATGGACCGCCCATGTCGATCGCCATCATCGCCGCCAGCACAAAACCAAGAATCAGCTTACTCGAACCACCCATGCTGCTCAGACCATTGTTTAACGCCATATTGATCGCGCCCATGACCGGCTCTACGACGAAGCTCATAACCAGTCCGATGAGCAGGACGCCCACAACCGGGTAAATCAGGACCGGAGCAATCTTTTCCAGTGCCTCTGGAAGATTCTCGCACGCTTTCCGAAGCGCCAGAATCAGATATCCGGCAATAAAACCTGCCGCCAGGGCACCAAGAAAACCTGATTTTCCCTGAGAAGCAATCATGCCGCCGACAAAACCGACTGCCAGCGCCGGGCGGTCTCCGATCGCCATCGCGATGAAACCAGCCAGAATCGGGAGCATAAAGCCAAATGCCACACCACCGACAGTTTTAAACCATGCCGCCAGCGGGGTAATCGTACCAAAGTTTACACGCTGGTCGAGCGGAAGTGCATTCATATCCACACTGAAACCATCAATCAGAAACGCAATCGCAATCAGGATGCCGCCGCCGACTACAAACGGAAGCATGTGGGAGACACCATTCATCAGCTGCGTGTAAATCTGGTGTCCGACACTGCCCGATTTGCCGCCAGAGGCTGCCTTTGCCGGGCTGCTGCTTCCAGATGATGCTGCGTGGTAAACCGGTACCTCCCCGGACGCCGCGCGCTCCAAAAGCTCCGGTGCCTTGCTGATACCGTCCGAAACCTGACATTCGATCACTCGTTTTCCGTCAAATCGATCCATCGGCACCTGTGCGTCCGCTGCCACGATGATGCAGTCCGCCGCCTCGATCTCCTGTGCCGTCAGCACATTTTTTGCTCCGGCTGAACCGCGCGTCTCAACTTTGATCTTCCAGCCCTTCGCGCGTGCCGCTTTTTCCAGGCCTTCGGCTGCCATGTAGGTGTGCGCGATACCGGTCGGACAGGAAGTAACCGCTAAGATCTTCGGTCCGGCTGTCTTTTCCGTCTCTGCACCCGCTTTTTGCGCCTGAATCTCCTGACCACCTGCTTGTGCGGCATTCTCT
>NZ_FR895056.1:9106-11839 GCF_000434655.1 Clostridium sp. CAG:43
CGCTTCTTCGCCGGAATCAGCCGCCAGTCTCTCATCGATGCCTGCCTGTTCTGCATCTGCCTTATCAATAATGGAAAGAAAGTCTTCCACCGAAGAGGCATTTCGCAGGGAATCTGAGAAATTCTCGTCCATCATGAGAACGGAAAGCTTGCTCAACACATCCAGATGTACGTTATCTTTTGTATTTGGCGCTGCAATCAGGAACAGCAGAGTGACCGGTTCGCCGTCCAGGGAGTCGAAATCCACGCCATTTTTGATGACCATCGCCGCCAGCCCCGGCTTTTTGACCGCATCACATTTTCCATGAGGAATTGCAATCCCCTCGCCGATACCGGTCGTGCTCTCTTCTTCTCTCGCATAAACCTGCTTGCGGAATGCCTCGACATCCGACAGCTTTCCGCTCGCCGCCATCAGCTCTACCGCCTTGTCCAGTGTCTCCGATTTGCTGGTGGGTGCCGCATCCAGCGATATACTTCTCGGATCCAGTAAATCAGTAATCTTCATATCTGTTGCCTCCCTATTTATGCCCGAATGTCAGGTATGCATCGCATATCCGGCAGTACATTCTGCCAGCTTCAAAAATGTCTGCATACAACCTCATCCGATTTTTGTGATTTTACAGTTCTCATACACTTTCTTTATCTCATCCTTCGTCGCCAGCTGCTCCGAAAAGGCGCTCGCGCTTCCAGCTGCCAGTCCCATGCGGAAAGCGTGTTCATAATCTCCGCTCTCCCCGTATCCGGCCAGGAAACCGGCTACCATCGAATCTCCGGCTCCGACACCATTTTTCAAGGTTCCCTTCGGTGCTTCCGCCGCATAGACGCTTCCATCCTCCGCCAGAAGAACCGCGCCCTTGCCTGCCATCGAAACCAGCACGTTGACCGCACCTTTTTCCTGCAGCTTCTTCGCATACGGAACAACTTCCTCCCGCTCCGAGAGCTTCACGCCGAAAATGTCTCCCAGTTCATGATTGTTCGGTTTGATTAAAAATGGATGGTGTCCCAGCACATTGAGCAGCAGATCCTTGGTCGCGTCCACAACAATCCGGACGTTCCTGCCATCCAGGCGCTCCATAATCTTCTGATAAATATCATCCGGCATCGACGCTGGAATACTTCCAGCCAGCACCAACGTATCATCCGCCCCCAGCCGGTCAAGCTGGGTCATCAGCGCATCCACCGCTTCCCGCGGAATCTTCGGTCCCCGACCGTTGATCTCAGTCCCGTCGATGGATTTCAGCTTCAGGTTGATGCGGGAGACTCCCTCATCCAGGGAAATAAACTCGGCTTTCACGCCCAGCTGCTCCACTTCCTTCCGAACCTCCTCGCCGACAAACCCGGCAGTAAAGCCAAACGCCGTATTGGCAATTCCAAGGTTTTGAAGGACCGTCGAAACATTGATTCCCTTTCCGCCCGGAAGCAAAAGCTCCGAATCCGTCCGGTTAGTCAGTCCGAGCTTAAAATCGCTCACTGACACAATATAATCTAACGATGGATTAAAGGTTACCGTATAAATCATAAGCCTTCATTCCTTTCTTATCTTGATTGATTCTGACTGTATTATAAAATCATTTTCATTCAAAATCAATCAAACTTATTCACAAACATACTGCCTCTTTTTGGGTTATATTGCACAATTTTGATTTTTTATGATTGTTTTTGATTGATTGTTTCGTGTGAATTCCGGCGAAACGATTGCTGTCACTGATGGAATAGTGTTTCCAAAAACATCATTTTTACTCAGTTTCATCTCCTCTTCTAATCGTAAAATCCCCCTTTGTTGACAAGGATTTCCCCATTTGCTATAGTAAATGAAGAATTTTGTAATATCTTTGTAATATTTCCAAGATGTTTTTATATCAGAAAGGATATACGATATGAACGATTCCCCTTTGAAACCTGCTTCTTCCAGGCGCAAAAAAATGGATAAAACAATGATGGCGATCTATTTCCTGATCCTTTTTATTGTGGCCGGGGCGGCTCTGCTGGCATTTCTATGCCTCTCTAAACCTTCTGATAAGAAGAACAAAGCAGGCTCTGATCCTTCCATTGCTTCTTCCAGCACCTTAAAAAACAGTCATCAGACCGGCACCGATGCTAAAAGTACGGCGAAAGCCAAAATCAAAGAAGAAAAGCCGGTCGATCCGTATGAAAATCTCGCGGTCGCCAATGTGGATGATGCGCTGAACCTGAGAGAAAAACCAGATACAGACGCCAAGGTACTCGGCACCTGCTTCCGCGGAGGCGGCGGTACCATTTTAAAACGCAAAAATGGCTGGACAAAAATCCGCTCCGGCGGGCTGGAGGGATGGCTCAAGGACGATTATCTTGTATTTGGCGATGATATCAAGCCGCTCGCCAAAGAGCTCGGTCTCTATATCGCTACCGTCAGCACACAGACACTCCATGTACGTGAGGAAGCCAGCACGGATTCTGCCATCGTCGGTCTGGCTGCCGCGGAAGACTACTATCCTGTACTGAGTCAGGAAACTGGATGGGTCAAAATCCAGCTTTCCGTCGACACCTCCGGTTACGTTTCTTCTGATTATGTTACAATCAGCGTCAAGCCAGGACGCGCAATCAGCATTGAGGCTGAGATGGCAGCGCTGGAGGCGGCACGACAGGCTGCTGAAGAAGCTGAGCAGGCATCCAGAGCCGCCGAGGAAGCCCGGATTGCAGCCGCAAAATCGCAGGCAGAAGCAAACGCAGCTAAAGGTTCCTCCCAGACTTCGGG
>NZ_FR895056.1:11895-14066 GCF_000434655.1 Clostridium sp. CAG:43
CAGCCGCTAAATCATCCTACGTGATCTCCGCCTCCGAGAGCGACGTTTATCTGCTCTCCGCCTGCCTCACGATGGAAGCCAACGGCGGATCCTATGAAAGCTATCTGGCAGTCGGAAGTCTGATCGTCAACCGCGTCAAATCTGGCAAATGGGGCAAATCCATCTCCAGCGTTATCTACGCGGACGGACAGTTCCCAGGCGCGACCTCCGGCCTGCTTGACAAATATCTCGATAGAGGACCGTCCTCTACTGCCACCAAGGCGGCAAAGGCAGCGCTCGCCGGGGCGAATCAGATAGGCGACTACCTTTATTTTACCTCGACCAAATCAGCAAACTACGACAGCTACTCCAGCTATCAGGTGGTTGGTGGGAATTGTTTCTATAAAAAATAAAAGGCTAAAAAAGGCGGATTTAAACGCATTACATTAAACCTCATATACATTCCCATCGCCTTATGATATGATAATCATATCAGCAAAACATACAGGCAGAGGACACCTACTGTCCATACCTTATTGATAGGTACTCTCGGAGTCTTTCCTGCAAATCATCTCACAGCATTAAGCACAGAAAGCTTCCGGGAGTCCATTGATTACAAATGGAGGAAATTATGAGAAAATCAATTTATACCTTGATGGTTTCCACTCTCATCGCAGCCGCCAGCATGACCGCCTGCTCCAGCCAGCCGTCTGAAACAACCACGGCTGAAACAACTGCCGCTGAATCCACACAGGAAAACGATACATCAGCAGAAAGCAGCGATGCCAGCGAAACAACTACTGCCGGAGAAAAAGAAACCGCCCAGACAACGGATGCAGATCATGCAGAAGACGAGACTCTGAGCGAAAAAGAAATCACAGAACTTTACCGTGGTTTTGCCAGATCCCTTCAAAGCATCATCGCCAATAAAAATATGAACGATTTAGCCGAGCTGCTTGTCTATCCGTCCTACATCGGCATCGATGACGGGATTGTCGTAAATAACAGAACTGAATTTATGGCTCTCGACGCAGACAAAGTATTTACCGACGCGCTGATTGAGGCAGTCAAGACAGCCGATGTTTCTTCCACCGAACTGACCAAGGCAGGTTTCATCGTAGGCGATCCATCCGGTAAACCGGCAGTTACCTTTGGTCTGGACAAAGAGGGATCTATCGGTATCACAGCTATTAACTACTAATCAGAGATAAAATAGTGAAAAAGAGCGCCGCAACACTCACAAACCGGCTTTCCATTTCTGGTAAAACTGCTCCATGAGTGCCGCAGCGCTCTTTTCTATGTTACAGCCAGACAACTGCATTCATCAATCCGGCTGACTGCTTCTTCTACATTATCCTTCAATCGCAATATATTTTTTCTGCTCGACTTCCGGTTTTGCTTCTTTCTTCGGAACAAAAATCTTCAAAATACCATGCTTAAATTCCGCCTTGATATCTTCCTCGGTTATATCATCACCGACATAGAAGCTTCTCGCACAGGAACCTGCGTAACGCTCTCTGCGGATGTAACGACCGGACTTTTTCTCCTTCTCGTCCTCATCCAGTCCCTTCGCAGCCTGAATCGTCAGATTACCATCTTCCAGGGAAATCGAAATCTCTTCTTTCTTAAATCCCGGCAGATCCATCTCCAGCTCATAGCCATCTTCCATTTCCTTGATATCGGTCTTCATCAGGTTCTGTCCATGGCGTCCATACAGCTTTTTCTCTATCTTCTGTCCGGCGTTATCATCATAAAACGGAAAATCATTAAAGAAATCATCAAACAAATTTTCTCCAAAAATACTCGGCATTAACATAAGTCATCTCTCCTTTTCTAACTTCATTTCATTATGTTTATTTACCAACATTTTCGGAACCGGGACGGTCTGGGAACTTTTCTTTTCTTCCTTTTCCTTCGTTCTGGCTATGTTATAGCACTTCTTATTAGCACTGTCAAGAGGTGAGTGCTATTTTTTTGTGAAGAATTTGTGAACGCTACGAGCCATGCACATTTACGTGAAAGGGGCTGTGAAATAAGTCCCTAAAAGAAATAGAGGATGTGGCACCTGCCACTGAATCTATCGCTGCACCTGCCTCCAATTATCAAAAAAGTAAATCATGAACGCTCCGTTCACTGCAGACATTTTACGCAGACTGACTGGGGCAATATCAAGAACTACGATTTATGTATCA